>NZ_JABXEO010000158.1:0-8258 GCF_013372585.1 Myxococcus sp. AM010 | reverse complement strand
GCCCCACACCCCCCACGGAGCCCCCCATGAGCAGCTACCGCATCAAGTCGGGCGACACCCTCTCCCACCTGGCGCAGCGCCACAACACCAGCGTCAGCGCGCTGATGAAGGCGAATCCGCAGATCAAGAACGCGGACCTCATCTACGCCGGCAAGTCGCTGAACATCCCGGGTTCGCGGGACTCCTTCGAGAGCGGCTCCGCGGGCAGCGCGGGTGGCGCCACGGGCGGTGGCAGCAGCGGCGGCGCGCAGGGCGTGCAGGGCCCCAACAGCTCCGGCCCCGGCACCCGCGGCCCCAAGGGCAGCCCCTTCGACATCGCGTCGCAGCACCTGAACAAGAACGCGAGCTCGCTGAAGCTGGAGAAGAACGGCGTGGGCGCGGACATGGAGGACTGGGTCCCCAACAACGTCAACTGCGCCAACTTCGTGTCCGCCGTGCTGGAGCAGTCCGGCCAGATTTCCGACGCGCAGCACGACAACAGCGTGATGGGCCTGATGGCCAAGCTGGACCGGGACCCCAACTTCAAGCGCATCGACCTGAAGGACGCGAAGCCGGGTGACGTGGTCTCCATGAAGACCAACGGCGGCCAGCACGTGGTGATGTTCGCGGGCTGGAAGGACGGCAAGCCGACGTTCATCGGCTCCAACAACGTCAACTCGGATGGCTCGCAGCGCGTCACCATCTCCAGCATGAACTACCCCATCATGGCGGTGCACCAGTACCAGGGCTGAGCACCCGCCCGCAGCCGAGCGAGCACCTCCGGGGCTCCGCGTCCGACCTTCCAGGCGGGCACGGGGCCCCGCTGGCGTTCAAGCGCCCGCGGCGGCTCAGCGCCGGGGCGCCAGCGACAACGCGGCCTGGATGAGCGGGCTGCGCGCGGCCGTCTTCCTCCAGGCGGCGTGGACGGAGCCCGTGCCCGCGCCCGGCAGCGCCTTGGACACCACGCCGGCTTCGCGCGGCCCCTCCGGCAGGAGCGAGGCCAGCAGCGAGAAGCCCAGCCCCGCGGCCACGAAGCCCAGAATCGTCTCCGAGGAGTCCGCCGCGTGCAGGCGCCGGGGCGTGACGCCCGCCCGCGCCAGCGCCGCGAGCTGCAAGTCCCTCAGGTACCGGTCCGTGCTGTAGGCGATGAACGCGTCGTCGCGCAGCTGCTCCAACCGCACCCGCGGACGCTTCGCCTGCGGGTGGTGCGCGGGCAGCACGAGATGGAGCAGCTCGGCACGCGGCTGGATGAGGCGCGCGTGTCCCGGCTCCTCTCCGAGCACGACCCGCTGGCCCCGCCCAAGCCGTGAGCGCTCAGGGCGCGCCGCGGCCCGCGTGCAGGCAGCCCACGGCCTCATCCAGCAGGTCGAGCGCCGCGTCGGACCAGCCCCGGAGCTTCATGCGCGGGGACACCGGCGAGGTGACGGGGATGAGGCCGGCGACGGCGGCGTCCTCGATGAGCTGCGCCTGTTGCTCGGGGTTGAGCTGGGCCCACCGCTTCTCGCGGCTCACGCCCTTGCGCCAGTCGTAGCCATCGCCGGACCACTGCGCGGCCAGCGCGGCGCTCAGGTAGGCCGTGCCGCCATGCTGGTGCTGCCACACATGCGTCAGCTCGTGGACGAGCAGGCCGAAGTCCACAGCCCCGCTCCGAGGCGGGACGAAGACGGTGTTGCCGTGCGCGAAGGCCCGCCCGGGGAGGCCCAGCAGGCCCAGCCGGCCGACCTTCACCCGCACCGCCGCGTAGTTCAGGCTGTCTCCGAAGATGGGCCGTAGGCGGGTGATTTCCTCCACCGTGAGGCGGCGGCCCGGCGGCTCCAGACCGACCAGCACCTGCACCGAGCTGAGCACGCGCCCGCCCACCATCAACACGGCGTCCGCGGGGAGCTGCGCCACGCGCGTCAGGCCCTGGCCCAGTTGAGGCAGTCCCTCGCGAGGCCGGCCGCGCGCGCACTGCGCCACGCCTCCGCCCATCGCCTTCAGCACCACGCCCACGCTGCGAGCCACGCCCACCGACGCGCTCGTGACACCGGTGAGCAGCCCCCGGCCCGCATCCACCAGCCGCTCGGAGAAGGGGGCCGCGTGGCTCATGCCATGTTCCTCAGCGCCCCACCGTCATGGCGCGCAGCCCGGAGAGGCCCATGACGGACTCCACCAACGTGCGCAGCGCGCCCGGGCGCCACGGGCGGGACAGCGCGAAGTGCGTGAGGCTGGAGGCGCTGTAGGCCGCCGCCACCTCGGGACGGAAGTGGGACGACACGAGGATGCGCGGCCCCGACAGGTCCCGGTCCACCAGCCGCGCCAGGAAGGTCGGCACGGCCGCTCGCTCCACGGAGTCCAGGTCCACGACTACCGCCTCCGGCACCACGCCCAGGTCCATCCGGCGGTCCGCCGACGCGATACCCAACGTGGGGACCAGCTCGAAGTCTGACGTCAGCTCGCGGCCCATGGCCAGCCGGAAGAGCGGCTCCTCCGAGACGAGCATCACCCGAGGCCCCTTGGGCGCGCTCCGGTGACGCCGCGCGGGCGCGAAGGCGGGCTCGGCGGTGGGCTCGATGGGAAGACGCAGTGCGCCAGCCTCCACCAGGTGGCGGGCATCGAGGAGGGACTGCGCACGGCGAATCAGGGGGGAGGGGGCGCTGGACACATCGCCACAATAACCAGCAATAGCGGAAATATCAAGCTTTGCTTCAATTCGCGGACTTGGCTCCAGGATTCCTGGACCTTCAAACCCACGGAGTCGGGCGTTTTGACACACCCGTTCAGTGGGTCAAAAGTAACACCTATCCAAGTGTATCGGGTCGGATTCGACCCATATCATTCCACTGGGAATCGCCGCGTCGCTCACTCGAACTCGAGCGCGCGCTGGAAGTCGGCCGGGTTGGAGGCCGCGCTCTGCGCCGTCTCCAGGGTGATGAGCCCCTCCCGGTAGAGCTGCGTCAGGTGCTGGTCGAAGGACTGCATGCCGAACATGTCGCGGCCCTTCTCGATGACGTCCTTCAGCTCGCTGGCGCGGTCGTCGCGGATGTACTGCTCCACCGTCTTCGTCTGCACCATGATTTCCAGCGCCACCGTGCGGCCCTTGCCGCTGGCCCGGGGCAGCAGGCGCTGCGACACCGTGGCCTTGAGGCAGTCCGCCAGGCGCATGCGCACCATCGTCTGCTCTTCGGCGGAGAAGACCGACACCAGGCGGTTGATGGTGCGTGACGCATCCGTCGTGTGCACCGTGGAGAGCACCAGGTGGCCCGTCTCCGACGCCTTGAGCGCGATGTCGATGGTCTCCGTGTCGCGCATCTCGCCCACCAGGATGACGTCCGGGTCCTGGCGCAGCGCCGCGCGCAGCGCAATCGCGAAGCTCTGCGTGTCCGGGCCAATCTCCCGCTGGGAGATGGAGGACTTGATGTTCTTATAGATGAACTCGATGGGGTCCTCGATGGTGAGGACGTGCAGGTTCTCCGTGCGGTTGATGTGGTCAATCATCGCCGCCAACGTGGAGCTCTTCCCCGACCCCGTCGCGCCCGTCACCAGCACCAGCCCGCGCTCGTTGCCGGCAATCTTCTTCAGCACCTGCGGCAATCCCAGCCCGTCAATGGTTGGGATTTCATCCGGGATGATGCGCAGGATGCACGCCAGCGAGCCCCGCTGCCGGTAGATATTCACCCGGAAGCGCGCCACGCCTGGGAGGCTGTAGGACGCGTCGCACTCCTGAAGCGTGTCGATTTGCTTCTTCACCTCGGGGTCCGACACGACATGGAAGGCCACCTGTCGTGTGTGGTCCGCGTGAAGCTTCTCCATCTTCAAGGGCCGGAGCGCGCCATTGACCCGGTAGATGGGCGGGTCCCCCGGCCGGAAGTGGATGTCCGATGCACCGTTCTGCACACCGACCGCGAGCAGCTTGTTGAGCGTTGCCAGATCCAGGGGAGTGTCCCTCTTCAGCCAGGAGAGCCACGGACTCTAGGCGGACGCGCAACAGTTGCACATGGTGTGCAATCAACCCGGGGCGGACACCAGGGTCAGCTCGGCAATCTCAGGCGACGGCCCCAGCCGGAGCGGCGGCCCCCAATAGCCTGTCCCCCGGTGGGTATAGACGCGCACCCCGGCGATGGTGGCAAGTCCACGCACCACCGGCTGCTGCAACTTGATGAAGAACATGAAGGGAAACACCTGTCCGCCGTGCGTGTGCCCGGAAAGCTGCAGGTCCACCATCACCCCAGCCTCCGCCACGCGCAGGGCGGACCGGGGCTGGTGGGCCAACAACAGACGCGGCACGCCGTGGGGCGCCCCGTGCAGCGCCAGCTCCGGACGGCTGGCATGCGAGGCAATGAGGTGCCCCGCGTCGTGGTCCGTCACCCCCGCGATGGTGAGCCGCGCCCCGTCGCGCTCCACCACCCGGTGCTCGTTCTGAAGGACGGTGAGGCCCAGGCGCGCCACCTCCGCCGCCCAGGCCGGCCCCCCGTGGTAGTACTCGTGATTGCCGGTGACGTAGAAGACGCCCAGTGACGCGCGCAGCTCCGAAAGGGGCTTCACCTCGTGCCGCAGCGCCTCCACGGTGCCGTCCACCAGGTCGCCCGTCACCGCCACCACGTCCGGCTGGAGCGCGTTCACCTGCTCCACCACGCGCCGCAGCCAGCGTCCGTCCAACGTGGGCCCCACGTGGATGTCCGAAATCTGCACCACCTTCAGGCCGCTGAGCCCGGGCGCCAGGCCCGCCACCGGCACCGTCACCCGCTCCACCGTCGCCCGGCCACGCGCCGTGATGAAGGCGTACACCACCGCCGGCACCGTCACCCCCACCGCCACCAGCGCCTTGCCCCGGGCCAGGACCAGCGCGTCCGTCACCATGCCCGACCACGACAGGCCCAGCCCCACCAGGTCCGCGACCACCACCGCGCTCAGCAGGATGCCGAAGGCCCCCAGCCACACGTAGGACGTCCACTGGAGTGCCTGCGTCCAGAGGGTCGGCTCGCGACGCGACGCCGCCATCCCCACCGGTAGCGACAGGAAGAGCAGCGCCACCAGGACGGGGCCCAGCCAGGCCCACGGCGCGGGGAGCTGCGGGCTCACGAACAGGCGCACCGCGAGGTACGCGTGCAGCCCGCCCATCAGCGTGAGGATGCCGCCCAGCGACATCAGCCACCGCAACGCCAGCGACAGGGACACCCTGGGCCGCCGGGCCTCCTGCTCCACTCCTGGGGTCAGCTCCGCCACGGACGACAACCTCCTTCTCACCGGTGCCAGCGCTGACCGCGCCCGGAGCGCGGGGACATAACGGCCGCCTGGGGCCGCTGCCCGGCAACCCGCCCGTACACCAGGCGGGTCAACGCCTCATCTCGTGCACCACACCTAAGCCACGGGCGGCAGGTTGGCGAGCCAGCTACGTTCAAAGCATGAGAACTTCACGTATCTTCACAGCCGCGCTGCTCGCGGCGGCGGGCGCGGCCTGGGCCCAGCCCGTCCAGTACCTGGACCTGCGAACGCCTCGGGTCGCGCTCAACGCGCGCGTCACCGACCGCGACCTCACCAGCCCTGACCTGCAGATCGGCTTCAGCGACGACACCCTGCGAGGCCGCGCCTTCGGCAGGCCCCTCAACCTCACGCTGGACGCCGCGCGGGTCCGAGGCATCTACGGAAGCGGCCCCGTGGACCTGCGGCTGACACAGGAGGAAGGCGGCCTGCGCGCCAAGGGCACGTTCGGCGGGCAGCTCACCGACTTCCAGGTGACGCCGCGGACGTTCAAGGGCGACGTGGGCCGGTGCAGCTACGAGCTCACGGCCTCCGAAGAAGGCCGCTATCAAGGCTGGCGTTCGTGCCTCGCCGGCTTGGAGAACCCGGTGTCGCTGTCGATTCCGCCTGCCATTGGCGGCGACGACGCCCGGCTCGTGGCCACCCTGGCTGTGATTCTGTCGCGGTAGCCCCACCTCGGGGCGGCTATGGTGCACGCCGTTTCCTCACGACGGAGCGCATCCATGGCACGCATGCACGAAGTGGACTTCCACATCTACGGCGAGGACCTGCAGTTCGTCGAGGTGGAGCTGGATCCAGGAGAAGCCGCGGTCGCCGAAGCCGGCACCCTCATGTACATGGAAGACGGCATCGAGATGGAGACCATCTTCGGTGACGGCTCGGAGAAGACGAGCGGCTTCTTCGGCTCGCTGCTGGGCGCGGGCAAGCGCCTGCTGACGGGCGAGTCCCTCTTCACCACCGTCTTCCTCAACAAGAGCGGCCGAGGCAAGCGCAAGGTGTCCTTCGCCGCGCCCTACCCCGGGAAAATCATCCCGGTGAACCTGAGCGAGCTCGGCGGCGAGCTGATCGCGCAGAAGGACAGCTTCCTCGCCGCGGCCAAGGGCGTGACGCTGGGCATCGCCTTCCAGAAGAAGCTGGGCACCGGCCTGTTCGGCGGTGAGGGCTTCATCATGCAGCGGCTCCAGGGTGACGGGCTCGCCTTCATCCACGCCGGTGGCACGCTGCACGAGCGCACGCTGGGCCCCGGTGAGCTGCTGCGCGTGGACACCGGCTGCATCGTCGCGTTCCAGCCCACCGTGGACTACGACATCCAGATGGTGAGCGGCATCAAGACGGCCTTCTTCGGCGGCGAGGGCCTCTTCTTCGCCACGCTGCGCGGCCCCGGCAAGGTGTGGCTCCAGTCGCTCCCCTTCAGCCGGCTCGCGGGCCGCATCCTCTCCGCCTCGCGCCCGGGCGGCGCGACGGGAGAAGGCAGCGTGCTCGGGGGC
Source organism: Myxococcus sp. AM010 (assembly GCF_013372585.1). Classification (NCBI taxonomy): domain Bacteria; kingdom Pseudomonadati; phylum Myxococcota; class Myxococcia; order Myxococcales; family Myxococcaceae; genus Myxococcus; species Myxococcus sp. AM010. The sequence continues at coordinate 1,551 of NZ_JABXEO010000158.1, read as the reverse complement.
GTCGGCCTGGGCAGCCTGCTGGGCGACGACTGACGCACCGGGCAGGCCGGCCGCTCGCGGACCGCTATCCGCGACGCCGCCGCGACAGGCCGGCCAGCCCCGCCAGCAGCACCCAGGAGCCCACCACGCCCACGGGCGAGGCGCCGCAGCCACACCCCACGTCGAGCGCCGCGGGCCCCCGAACCTGAAAGCCCGTGGTCCGCGAGCGCGCCGGCACCTGGCTGGAGGTGACGAGGTGCTCCTGCGCCGCGACCTCGTGCGCGCCCACGGACAGCGCGAGCTCGCGGGGCACCTGGTAACGGAAGGCCCCGGTGTCATCGGCCGTCACCGTGGCGACCTCACTGCCGTCCACCTCGATGACCACCGTGGCGCCAGCCGTCGCCGCGCCCGCGAACAGCGGCGTGGAGTCCACCACCTCGCCCTCCGCGGGGACCACCAGCACTGGCCAGCCGTCCTCCGGCACCTGCGTGCCGCCATCTCCCTGGGACGTGCCCGCGTCCTGCTCGGACGTGCCGCCATCGCCCCCGCCGCTCACCTCCTCGGACTCGAAGCGGATGGGCTGCGAGTAGGGCCCGCTGAGCCCCGCTTCGTTGTGCGAATGGACGGTGACGAAGTGCGGGCCCGGCGCCAGCGGTGTTTCGAACGGCCACTGGTAGCGGAAGCGACCCGCGCCATCCACGGGGATGATGACCTCGGGGCCGTTGTCCACCTCGATGCCCACCGTCAGCCCGTTGGGCGCGACGCCCGCGAACAGCGGCGTGGTCCCCACCGTCTCGCCGTCCCGCGGAATCACCAGGATGGGCTCCACCACCACGCCGCCATCCTCCAGCGTGGCCGCGACGGAGAACGACACGGGCGCGGAGGGCGCGCTGTACGCGCCCAGCGACTCCGCCACCACGTGGACCGTGTGCGTGCCGACCTCGAGCGGCGCCTGCTCCGGAGGGATGGCCGCGGTGAACAGGCCATCCGCGCCAGCGCCCACCTGAAGCCGCTCGACGTCATCGACGAACACGAGGACCCGGACGCCAGGGTCCGCCCGGCCTTCGAAGCGAGGCCGGTGTGGAAGGCCCACCGCTCCGGACACAGGGGAGATGACAGCCGGCATCCCAGGCGCGCGATAGGCCGCGAGGTATTCCTCGGCGAAGCCCTCGCTCCCCATGCCCGCGCCGTGCGTGCCGCCATCCGCCGTGTTGGTGGTTCCAGCGGCGCCACCCGGCACGCCCCTGGGACACGACGCCGTCACCCCTTGCAGCAGCACGCCGCCGCCACCGCCGCCACCGCCCGGGCCGAGCACCCAGTCCGGGTAGCTGACGTTGCCACCGTTCCCGCCCGCGGCCTGGGCACTCCCGCAGGCCAGCGCGTCCTGCGCGCGAAGGATGAGGACACCGCCCGCGCCGCCGCCGCCCGCCCCATCGTCGCCCGGCGTGTGGCCGGCCGCGAGCCCATCCGCGGAGAAGCGCCCTGCGCCCGAGAACACCCTCGCCCGGATGAGCACGACGCCGCCGCCCGCGCCGCCACCCGAGCCCAGGTCATCATTGCCCTCCCCCGCGC
>NZ_JABXEO010000157.1:0-8360 GCF_013372585.1 Myxococcus sp. AM010 | reverse complement strand
GGCCAGGCCCCCCGTGCTTCGAGCCCCGCTCCGTGCTGGAGCGTGATGTCCTGTCCTATTGCGCGGGGCGTGCCACACACCGGCTCCGGCGAGCCCACTTGAGCGCCATGAGTCTTTTCAGTGAGTTGTGAATTCGGGTGTCGTTTTCCCGGGGCCGTGCGGGGTGGTGACAACTGTCATCACCGGTGACAACCGTCATCACCGGGACGGCCTCCAGGTGGTGACTCTTGTCACCGGTGGCCCCTCCCGCGCGCGGGCCTACAGCCCTCCGCGCAGCTCCAGTTCGCTCCACAGCGCGCCGTCGCGCTCCCGCAGCAGGAAGGTGAGGCGGCCCTGGTGGAAGCCTCGCACTGGCGCCTCCGGGTCCGGGAAGCCGGGGGGCAGCTTCCAGTCCGCGGGCTGGAGGGCGCTCGCGGGGATGGGGCGCTCGCGGCGCAGCTCGCCCACCTCCGCGTCCGTGAGTGTCCGAAGGCGGGCCCAGGGCAGCAGTTCGCGCCCGTGCAGCCACCCGCGTGGCTCCGGCCCCGGGTCCTCCCACGGGCCAATCGCCGTGCGCCGCAGGGTGGACAGGTGCGCCCCGCAGCCCAGCGCGCGCCCCACGTCGCGAGCCAGCGAGCGCACGTAGTATCCCCCGCGGCAGCTCAGCCACAGGCGGCTGGCGCGCGGCAGGTCATGGGACAGCCAGCGCGCCGCGTGCAGGTACACGCGCGAGGGCGGCAGCTCCACGGCTTCTCCCCGGTGCGCCTTCCGGTAGGCGGGCTCGCCCCCCACCTTCTTCGCGCTGGTCGCCGGAGGCACCTGCTCCCGCCAGCCCACGAAGGACGCCAGCGCCGCGTCCAGGGCCTCGGGCGTCAGCGCCGCCGTGGCTCCCTGGAGGACGGGCCGACCGTGCAGGTCCCCCGTGTCCATCTCCGTGCCCCAGATGACCTCTGCCTCGTAGACCTTGGGCACGGCGTGCAGCAGCTCGAACAGGCGCGGCGCCTGCCCCACCAGCACCAGCAGCAGCCCTTCCGCGAAGGGGTCCAGCGTCCCGCCATGGCACACCGGGATGCGCTTCCCCGGCTGCGCGACCTTCGCCTCCTCCATGAACCGCTGCACCACCGAGAAGCTCGTGGCGCCCACCGGCTTGTGGACCCGGTAGATGCCCGGACTCAGTTTCCCTCCCACCGCGACCCTCCTGTGGCCGCCCAGCCTACCCCGACCGGGAGCGCGGTGGCGGAAGGCCGCGCCCCTCCCCGCACCTCCAATGAATGGCAACTCATGCGGTGCGCCGTGGGCGCCGCGCGTCTGCAAGGCCAAGACCATTCCCCGTCAAATACAAGCAGCCGGCGCCCCACCGGTCCTTTGCCATTCACCTGGCAATCATCTCGAACCAGGAACGGCCTGACAGGCGTATTCCTGCGTAAGGCAAAGGACGGCCATCCCCGCAGTGCCTCGCATTCCCTCATGAGGTGTCTCCATGACATCCCCGCTTCATTCGGGCTGGGCCCTGCTGTCCGCCCTGGCCCTGATGCTGTCCGCCACCACCGGCTGTGATGACGACCCGCCTCCGCCCGTCCCCGACGCGGGGCAGCAGCCCACGGACGCGGGCACCGAGGACGCCGGGACGGACGCGGGGCCCGAGGCGCCCTGGGACGGGGGCTACACCGTGCTGGACGACCCGGGCGACTGGATTGACCGGGGAGCCTTCTCCGCGTGCCGGTTCACCGTGGACAACCCCAGCCTGGAGGCCTGCGCGGACCCGGCGAGCTTCGACATGTCGTCGTGCAACGCGGACCAGCTGGCCGCGCTGGAGCCGCACGGCATCTACCTGGCCGACATGAGAGCGGAGCGGCTGCTCGCGGACGGCGGTACGTCCGTCACGCCCGGCAGCGGCGGGTTCCAGCTCCATTCGGACGGCGGGCCGGACACGCTCAGCTCCGTGCCCCTCACCGCCCGGATGACGGATGGCGGCACCTTCTTCCTCTCCAGCAAGCGGACGCATCCCGTGTCAGGGGAGCGGGTGGTGTCGATTGCAGGCTGCGAGGTTCCCAAGCCTGGCTTCATCACCGGCTGCTACGTCACCTGCTCGCAGTCCCCCCGGCTCACCACCTACAGCGTGGGGACCTTCGAGGCCCAGCGCCCGGACGCGCGTGAGGAACCCGAGTCCTCCGGCGGCTTGCAGCTCGTCTCCGAGGCCGTCGTGGACCTGGGGACACCGGTGGACGTCTACGTCGCGCACGACCACGCCTACGTCGTGTCCGTCAACCGGTTCGACCGCTTCGGCGGGCTCACCGTCTTCGACGTGAGCGACCGGGCCCATCCCCTCTTCAAGGCGTCCATCAGCCTGCCCGGGGACTCCTACTGGAACGGTGTGTGGGCCAAGGGCAACGCGCTGTACGTCGCCAGCGCGGACACCGGTGTCTCCGTCTTTGACATCTCCAACCCCGGCGCTCCTGAGTTCGTCCAGAGCCTGCCCGGCAATGGCTACACCAACGTGCACACCGTGCTGGTGGATGGCGACCGGCTGTACGCGTCGGACGTCACCAACTTCGTGGGCAGCACCCGGGTCTACGACGTCAGCACGCCCCTGGAGCCCGTCCTCCAGCAGGTCATCACCCTGCCCGAGGACTCCTCCCTCGGCGGTCCCCATGACTTCTTCGCGTACCAAGGCCGCCTCTACATCAGCAACGCGTACAGCGGTTACTCCGTCGTGGACGCGTCCGACCTGGAGAACGTGAGCCACCTGGGCCAGTACGTCTACCCGGCGTTCGGCGGCTTCTCGCACCACAGCGCGGTGGGCACCTTCGCGGGCCGCACCATCGCCTTCGAGGGCGGCGAGTTCGCGGCCTCGCACCTGCGCGTGCTGGACGTCACCGACCCGGCGAACATCGTGAAGATGGGCGAGTTCCGCATGCGGCCCGTCACCTCCATCCACAACATGATTCTCAAGGGGAACCGGCTGTTCATCGCCTGGTACCACGAGGGCCTGCGCGTGCTGGACGTGGCCAACCCCACCCGGCCCCGACAGGTGGCGCACTTCAATACGTACCGGGAGAGCGACCCGCGCCGGCGGGAGGGCCCCTTCGAGGGGACCTTCGGCGTGCGAGTGCCCGGCGACGGGCATGTCTATGTCGTGGATTCCTCGCGCGGGCTGCTCATCTTCAACGAGCCCTGAGCTGGCCAGGGGCGCCACTTTGCGGCGCTCGCGGTGACCTCTATGCTGTGCGGAGGGCGCCCGCGGAAACGACGCGGGCACCTCCTTTTCCTCATCCAGAGGCTGCACCTCATGCCTGTCCGTGCCGCGCACCCGTTGCTGGCGCTCGTCTGTGCCATGTCGTTGTCAGCGTGTTCCTCGTCGGAGCCCACGCCACCAGCGCCCCCTCCCGAGCCGCCCGCCTATGACGGCCCCTGGGAGGCGCTTTCGGAGCGGGGGGAGTGGGAGGACCCCGGGGCCTTCGAGGCGTGCCCCGCCCTCAACTCCCAGGTCGCCTGCGGTGCGCCGGAGGCCATCGCCCTGCCGGGCTGCGACATGGGCTCGCTCGCGGGCCTGGAGCGGGAGGGCGCCATCTACCGCGCGGAGATACGTTACGAGTTCCAGGGACAGGCCGGCGTCCAGGCGTCACCAGGGAGCGGCGGCTTCCAGTTCGACGCGGCCCGCCAGCCGGTGTCCGTCATGGGCCGCGCGCCCCAGGGCTTCGCCTTGGACAGCGAGCGCTTCGTCCTCGCCACCGAGTACACGCGCACCACCCAGGAGCGGGACCGGCTCACCTTCGCGGGCTGCCGCGCCCAGGGACCCCGGCACCTCACCGGCTGCTTCCTGTGGTGCCGCAACGGCACGCTGCGCTACCGCGGAAGCTTCCGCGCCGAGCGAATGACCTGGCGGGAGGACGAGCCCGAGTCCTCCGGTCTGCAGCTGCTGTCCGAGTCCTTCGTGGACCGGGGCCTGCCAGTGGACGTGTACGTCACGCACGGCCACGCCTACGTCGTGTCCATCAACGCGTCCGAGCGGCAGGGCGGCCTTACCGTCTTCGACGTGCGCAATCCCCACGCCCCCGTGCAGACCGCGTCCTTCCAGCTCCCCAATGACGGGTATTGGAATGGCGTCTGGGCCCGGGACGACGCGCTCTATGTCGCCAGCGGGGATGCGGGGCTGCTCGTGTTCGACCTGGAGGACCCGGCGCGGCCCGCCTTCGTGCGCAACCACCCTGGCGGCTCCGGCCCCGTCGATGTGCATACCGTGTTCGTGGAGGGGACGCGGCTCTACGCCATGTCGCCCGGCCCCAACCAGGAGACGCTCATCTTCGACGTCAGCCAGCCGTTGGCGCCCCAGCTCCTCACGCGCTACGCCCACGCTGGCGGCAACGGCTACCCGCACGACGCCTTCGCGTATGACGGGCGGCTCTACATCAACCACACCACCGACGGCTTCCTCGTCGTCAGCCTGGGCGGCGAGACGCCGGAGCTCCTGGGCCGGTATGCCTACCCCTACGCCTACAGCCACGCCAACGCGGTGGGCACCTTCAACGGCCGCACCGTGGCCTTCGAGGGCGGCGAGACGCTGGGCGCCCACGTGCGCGTGCTGGACGTCACGCAGCCCGCCGCCATCACGAAGATTGGCGAGTACCGGCTGCGCGGCCTCACCTCCGTCCACAACATGGTGCTGGTGGGCACGCGGCTCTACGTCGCGTACTACCACGAGGGCGTGCGTGTGCTGGACGTGTCCAACCCCGCCCAGCCTCGTGAGGTGGCGCACTTCAACACCTTCCGCGTAGCAGACCCGCGCCGGTCCGACGGCATGTACGAAGGTGCAATCGGCATGCGGGTTCCCGGTGACGGCCGCATCTACGTCGTGGACACGTCGCGCGGGCTGCTCATCTTCAACGAGCCGTAGTCGCTGCAAGTCAAGGGCCCCGAGGCGCCGGTGAGCACCTCCGGCGCACAGGGACCGCGACTCCACCTTCACGGCGCAAGCAGTCCCCGGAGCCCCAACCCAGGTCCGCTCCTCGCTTCGTAGGCACAACAGCCGCCGCGCCCTTCCGGCCGGCGTGCCTTCCGCGAGGTGCGATTTGCCGCTGTCCTCCGCCCCGACCTTCCGAACGCTGCGCGTGGTCTCTACCCTCTGGGCCTGTGTGCTGGCCGGATGTGACGACTCGCCGCGCCCCACGCCGGATGGCGGAGTGCCGCCGCCTCCCGTGGACTCCGGCACCGCCGACGCTGGCAGCGAGCCCTGGGATGGGGGCTCCACCGCGCTGGAGGAGTTCGGGAACTGGGTGGACCGCGGGGCCTATGCGCCGTGTGCCCTGGTGGGGGACGGCACGCACGCCTGCGAGACGCTGGATTCGTCCGGCTTCGACCTGTCGGCGTGTGACCCTGCCGCGCTCGCGCAGGTGCCGCCCGTGGGCGTCTTCCAGGCGGGCCTGCGGGAGGAGGGGCTCCTGGCGGATGGCGGGACACAGGCCGTCTTCTCCGCCGTGGGCTTCATGCTCCGCGATGACGGCGGCACCAGCACGCTCGCTGGCCAGGCGCTCGTCACCCAGGAGACGGAGGACGGCCGCTTCTTCCTCGCCATGCGCAGCACCACGCCGCCGATGAACACCACCATCGCCCTCGCCGGCTGCCAGGCGCCTTCCACCGGCATCATCACCGGCTGCTTCGTGCGCTGCACCAACAACGCCCCTCGCCGCAAGGGCACCTTCGAGGCCCACCGCATGACGTGGCCCCAGGGCGAGCCCGAGTCCTCCGGCGGCCTCCAGCTGCGCGCGGAGGCCCACGTGGCCCTGGGCAGGCCCGTGGACGTGTACGTGGCCAAGCAGCACGCCTACGTGGTCTCCACCCACACGCCGACGAGCAACGGCGGCCTCACCGTCTTCGACGTGAGCGACCCGGCCCACCCCGTCTTCAAGGCGTCCATCAGCATTCCCGGGGACTCCTACTGGAATGGCGTCTGGGCCCAGGATGACGCGCTGTACGTCGCCAGCAGTGTCTCGGGCGTCATCGTCTTCGACATCACCCAGCCCGCGGAGCCCGCCTTCCTGCGCAGCCTGCCTTCGGGCCTGTACGGCGTGCACACCGTGCTGGTCCACGGTCAGCGACTGTTCGCCACCAACAACGAAGGCCGCACGGACATCTTCGACGTCAGCACGCCGCTGGCGCCGGTGGCGCTCCAGAGCATCGCCCTGCCCGAGGAATACTCACTCGGCGGGCCGCATGACCTCTTTGTGTACGAGGACCGCCTCTACATCAGCAATGCCCAGGGCGGGTACTCCATCATGGACATCTCCGACCTGGAGAACGTCCGGCACCTGGGCCAGTACGCCTACCCGGACGTCTACTCCCACCACAGCGCGGTGGGCACCTTCGCGGGCCGCACCATCGCCTTCGAAGGCGGCGAGTTCGCGGCCTCGCACCTTCGCGTGCTGGACGTCACCGACCCGGCGAACATCGTGAAGATTGGCGAGCACCGCATGCGGCCCGTCACCTCCATCCACAACCTGATTCTCAAGGGCGACCACCTCTACATCGCCTGGTACCAGGAGGGCCTGCGGGTGCTGGACGTGTCCAACCCCACGCGGCCACGCGAGGTGGCGCACTTCAACACCTTCCGGGAGACGGACCCCGGCCGCACGGACCACCTCTTCCAGGGCGCCTTCGGCGTGCGGTTGCCCGGCGACGGACACCTCTACGTCGCCGACGCGCCGCGCGGGCTGCTCATCTTCAACGAGCCACAGTAGCCCCGCGCGACTCACGCCTCGATGCGGTTGCGGCCGTTCTCCTTCGCGCGCAGCAGCCGCGCGTCCGAGGTCCGCAGCAACGCCTCCACCGTGTCGCCGTCCCCCGGCGACACCGCGATGCCCGCGCTGAAGGTGACGTGGAAGGGCTCGCCGGCGTCGCCATCAAAGGTCATGTCCGACAGCTCCGCCGCGGTGCGGGCGAGGATTTCCGAGGCGCTGCCCGCGTCCTCCCCCAAGAGCCCCACCACGAACTCCTCCCCGCCCCAGCGGCCCCGCACGTCCTCGCGGCGGAAGCGCGCGCCCAGCAGCCGCCCCAACCACATCAACACGCGGTCTCCCGCCAGGTGGCCGTAGCGGTCATTCACATGCTTGAAGTGGTCCACGTCCAGGAAGCACAACGCCAGCGGCCTTCCCTGGCGCCGTGACTCGGCCAGCCGGGCGCGGAGCCCGTCCAGGAAGGGCCGACGCAGCAGCAGGCCCGTCAGCCCGTCCCGCTCCGACCGCTCGCGCGACAGGCGCGTGCGCTCCAGCCGGGCCTGCACGCGCGCGCGCAGCTCCTCGCGCAGCACCGGCTTGGAGAGGTAGTCATCCGCCCCCGCCTGGAAGGCCGCCAGCCGGAACTCCAGCCCCAGGTGCGCGGTAATCAGCAGCACCGGCAGCTCCTGCCACTCCGGCGTGGAGCGCAGAATCCGGCACAGGTCGAAGCCGCTGGGCCCCGGCATCTGCACATCCAGCAGCAGCAGGTCCGGCCGGTGCCGCGCCAGCGCCTCCATCAGCCCGTGCGCGTCGTTCAGCCCCACCACCTCCATCTGGTCGCTGGCCAGGGCCTGTGTCAGCGCGGCGATGGCGTCCGGGTCGTCATCCACCACCATCACCCGCGCGCGCTCCGGGCGGCGCGCCGCCACCATGCGCTCGGCAGCGGCGGAGAAGTCCCGCGCGGTGAAGGGCCGTGGCAGGAAGAGGGACGCCCCCGCATGCGCCGCCGCCACCCGCTCCTCCAGCACGCCCCTGGCACCGGTGACGGCCAGAGGCAGCACGGGCAGGCTCTCCTCCGCGCGCAGCGCATGCGCCACGGCCAGGCCGCCCAGTGGCCCCCCCAGGTCCAGGTGGACCAGCACGCCATCCACCCACTGCCGCCGCGCCACCTCACACGCCGCGCCCACCGTGCGCGCCGTCACCACGCCCACGCCCACCTGGCGCCCCATGTGCTCCGCTTCGGCCAGCAGCTTCGCGTCCTCGTCCACCACCAGCAGCACGCCCTCGGAGGGCCGCGGCGGCGCGGCGGCGGGCTTCACCGGCACGGAGGCCGCGGCGGCCAGCGTGCGGAAGGACGCGTCCAGCGCCGCCACGTCCACGGGCGCTCCGGCCCGGGTTGGCAGCAGCACCGCCTCCAGCAGGCCCGCCCGGATGCTCACCTCCAGGAAGCCGTAGCTGCCCGCGGTGCCGTGCAACTTGTGGACAACCGTGTAGGCCTCCTCCAGCGCCGCCGCGTCACCGCCGCGACCCCGGACGAGCAGCGCCTCCAGCGCCGCCACCTTCTCCTTCAACCGCGCGCCGTACTCCGCGTTGAGCGCCGCCAGGCTGGCGGCCAGGTCGTCCACCGCCACGTCCACTTCCTCCGCCTCCTCCAGCGCCTCGGGCGGCGGC
>NZ_JABXEO010000156.1:0-8459 GCF_013372585.1 Myxococcus sp. AM010 | reverse complement strand
GGGGGGTACCTCCGGTGGGTTTCAGCGTACCCCAGGGGCCTGCCGGGTACCCGTCTTTGACGCACGGAGCCTCGCGGATGCGCCGCGCTCCGGTGCGTCGTGCCGATGGGCTGCCGCGTGTGATGGGGCTCTCTTGTCTGGAATTGTTTTTTCTTCGAGCCAGGTTGCCGCGTCCCTTTCGTATGGCAATGCGAGCCTGCGATTCCTTGTGGGCGCGGGCCGGTACGTGTCTCCCAGCGGCGGGAGACGTCAGAGGAGAACCACGATGAAGCTGAAGACGCTGGTGGGTGCTGTGGTGATGGTGGTGATGATGACGGGCTGCGGGCCAATGGAGGAGGCTCCCGTCGATGAGGGCGCGCAGCTGTCCACGCTCTCGACGGAGGAGCTGGAGAAGCTCCAGTCTTCGATTCCAGTGCCGGACGCGCAGATGCTGCAGGCCCTGCAGACGGCGTGCGGTACCACGCCCGAAGGTGCCTGTGTCGCCGCCGGGTACGGCGCGTGTACGGGGTGGTCTGCTGTCGTGGATTGCGGTGCCATCTCGGCGTGCGATCCGGATGACATCGCGTGCAAGCAGCGCATCTGCAATCCCGAGCGTCCGAGCGACTGTGAGTGGTACACGACGGGGACGCAGTACCAGGCCCGCAACCAGTACCGCGTCTGCTCCAACCCGGTGGGCGACACGTGCACCGAGTACATCCGGACCAGCCGCAGGGTTTGCGGCTGCGGCGGCAACGGCATTCCGTTCTAATCGCTGACAGGCCTGACAGCACACGGCCCGGCCCCTCATGAGAGGAGCCGGGCCGCGGTCGGTTCAGGTCTGTCGCGGGCCTCAGTGGGACGCGGCGGGCGTGGGCACCGCTTCGTCCTCACCGGTGGACCGCTTCGCATCGCCGCGGAGCTTCTGCATCAGCACGTAGAGCCCGGGGATGAACACGAAGTTCACCACCGTGGACACCAGCATGCCGCCGAACACCGCCGTCCCCAGCGAGTTGCGGGACGCCGCGCCGGCGCCGGAGGCCGTCATCAGCGGCACCACGCCCAGGAGGAAGGCGAAGGACGTCATCAGGATGGGACGCAGGCGGACCTCCGCCGCCTCCACCACCGCGTCGGTGGCGCTCTTCCCTCTCTCCCGGAGCTGCTCGGCGAACTCGACGATGAGGATGGCGTTCTTGCTGGCCAGGCCCACCAGCATCACCAGTCCCACCTGGCAGAACACGTCGTTGGCGAACCCGCGCGCCAGCTGCAACCCCAGCGCGCCCATGATGGCCAGGGGCACGGAGAAGATGATGACCAGCGGCAGGCTGAAGCTCTCGTACTGCGCCGCGAGCACCAGGAAGACGAAGAGCAGGCCCAGCGCGAAGATGATGGCCGTCTGCCCACCGCTCTCCTTCTGCTCCAGGCTGATGCCCGTCCACTCCGCGCTCATGCCCTGGGGCAGGTGCTGCGCGGCCAGCGCCTCCATGGCTTCAATCGCCTGGCCGGAGGACACGCCCGGCGACGGCTGCCCGTTGACCTCCGCCGCGCGGAACAGGTTGTAGTGGCGGATGACCTGGGCGGACACGGTGGGCTCCACCTTCACCAGCGACTCCAGCGGAATCATGTCCCCGGTGTCGCTGCGCACGTAGAAGGCGCCGATGTCCGACGGGCTGTCGCGGAACTGCTGCTCCGCCTGCACGTACACGCGGTACGTGCGGTTGGCGTAGTTGAAGTCGTTGACGTACTGGCTGCCCATGTAGACTTGCATGGTGCCGAACACCTGCTCAATCGGCACGCCGAGCGCCTTCGCCTTCTGCCGGTCCACCTCCACGTCGAGCAGCGGCGTGTCCGCGTTGAAGGAGGTGAAGACCCCGCGCAGCCGCGCGTCCTCGTTGCCCTTGGCCACCAGCAGCTGCGTGGCCGCGGCCAGGTCATCCAGCGACTTGGTGCCGTCGATGTCCTCGACGATGTACTGGAAGCCGCCCACGCTGCCGACGCCGCGGATGGCGGGGGGCTGGAAGGGCAGCACGCGCGCCCCTCCGATGCGGCTCAGTGGGGCCCGCAGCCGCTCCACCAGCGCGGACACCGACTGCTCCTTGCCCGCGCGCTCCTCCCAGGGGGCCAGCGCCGAGAAGATGGTGGCCATGTTGGGGCCGCTGCCCTGCATGGAGAAGCCGCCGATGGCGAACATGGCGCGCACCTCGGGCTGCGCCTGCAGAATCGCCTCCGCTTCGGCCAGCACCTTCTCCGTCTGGGCGAGCGACATGCCCTCGGGGCCCTGGATGGAGATGATGACGTAGCCCTGGTCCTCGTCGGGGATGAAGCCCGTGGGCGCGACGCGGAACAGCAGCACCGTGCCTCCGATGCACACCAGGAAGGCGAGCAGAATGAGGGCCGGATACTTCAGCAGCTTGCGCAGGCCCCGGCCGTAGAGGGCCTTCGTCCCGTCCAGCACCTTGTCCACCCAGCGGAAGAAGACCCACTTCTCGCCCACGTGGTGCTTCATCATCCGCGCGCTGAGCGCGGGGGTGAGCGTGAGGGCGCAGAAGGCGGAGAGGACCATGGAGGCGGCGATGGTCAGCGCGAACTGACGGTAGATGGCGCCCGTGGTGCCCGGGAAGAGCGCCACGGGGACGAACACCGCCACCAGCACGATGGAGATGGCGATGACGGCGCCGGCCACCTCCTTCATGCCCTCGCGCGCGGCCTGCATGGGAGACAGGCGCCGCTCCACCATCAACCGCTCGATGTTCTCGATGACGACGATGGCGTCGTCCACCACCAGGCCCGTGGCCAGCGTGAGGCCGAAGAGGGTGAGGGTGTTGATGGAGAAGCCCATCAGGTAGACGAAGGCGAAGGTGCCAATCAGCGAGACGGGGAGGGTGAAGGCGGTGATGAGCACGCTGCGCCAGCCGTGCAGGAAGAGGAAGATGACGAGGATGACGAGGACGATGGCCTCCGCCAGCGTCTTGACGACCTCGTTGATGGAGGCGCGGACGGCCAGGGTGGTGTCGGTGCCCGTCTGGAACTGCATGCCCGGCGGGAACTGCTTCGACAGGCGCTCGAGCTCCGCGTACACGCCGTCGCGCACGTCCAGCGCGTTGGCGGTGGGCAACTGGAAGATGCCCAGGCCCACGCCCGTCTTGCCGTTGAAGCGCAGGACGGTGCCGTAGTTCTCCGCGCCCAGCTCCACGCGGCCCACGTCCTTCACCCGGACGCTGGTGCCGTCCGTGGCCCGCATCAGGACGATGTCGCCGAACTCCTCCGGCTCCACCAGCCGGCCGCGGGCCCGCACCGCTATCTGATAGGGCTGGTCTTCGGTGGACGGAGGCTGGCCGACTTGGCCCGCGGCCACCTGGAGGTTCTGCTCCTGGAGCGCGCGCGTCACGTCCTGGGGCGTCAGCTTGCGGCGCGCCAGCTCCGTGGGGTCCAGCCACAGGCGCATGGAGAACTTGCGCTCGCCGAAGATGCGCACGTCACCCACGCCGGGCACGCGCTTGATGGCGTCCTTCAGGCTCACGTCGGCGTAGTTGCTGAGGAACTTGGCGTCGTAGCGGTTGTCCGGACTGAACAGGCCCACCGTCAGGAGCATCTGGCTGGAGGCCTTGTTGACGACGATGCCCGTCTGGTTCACCTGCGAGGGCAGGCGCGCCGAGGCGCGGCTGACGCGGTTCTGCACGTCCACGGCGGCCACCTCGATGTCGCGCGCGGCATCGAAGGTGATGGTGACCTGGCTGGTGCCGTCGTTGCCGCTGGTGGAGGTGATGTAGCGCATGCCCTCCACGCCGTTGAGCTCCTGCTCCAGCGGGATGGTGACGGCGCTCTCCACCACCTCGGCGCTCGCGCCCACGTAGGTGCTCGTCACGGTGACTTGTGGCGGCGCCAGGTCCGGGTACTGGGAGATGGGCAGCGTGGGGATGGCAATCAAGCCCACCAGCGTCAGCAGGATGGAGCAGACGATGGCGAAGACGGGCCTACGGATGAAGAAGTCGACGAACATGGTGCTGTATCCGGCCCTTCGTTCAGCGGCTCCCGCCGACAGTGCCGCCACCCGTGCCAGAGGCCCGGGGCGGGCCGCTGCCAGTGGGAGCGTTGGCCTGCTTGGGTTTCACCGCCATGCCATCCCGCAGCGCCTGCAGCGAGGACACGGCGACCTGGTCGCCCGACTGGAGCCCGCGCTCCACCACGTAGGCCATCTCGCCCAGCGCGCCGAGCGTGATGGGGCGGCGCTCCACCACCGTCTTCCCGTCCTTCGCCAGGACCACCAGCGCGAAGGGCTGGCCGCTCTGCCGCACGACGGCGAGCGCGGGAATCTGCAGCGCATCCCGGGCCGAGTACACGAGCCGCGCGCGCACCAGCTCGCTGGGCCGCAGGCCCACGGTGTTGCGGAAGGCGGCCTTCACCTCCACCAGCTGGGTGCGCGGGTCCGCCTGGGGCGCGATGTAGAAGACGTTGCTGGTGAGCAGCACCTTGCCCGTCCCGTCGAGGATTTCGAGCGCGGTGTCGGGCTTCATGGACCGGGCGCGCGTCGACGGCACCGACACGCTCACCTCGAGCACGTCCGCCTGCGCCACGCTGGTGAGCGGCGTCGTCATGCCCACGTAGTCACCCAGCCGCACCAGCACGTCGCCCATCGTTCCGGCGAAGGGCGCGCGCACCAGGTGGTACTGGAGCTGCACCTGGCGCTGCGTCACCTGCGCGGCGGACGAACGCGCCGCGGCCTGGGCGGCCTCCACCTGCGCGCGGCCCTGCTCCAGCTCCTGCGCGCTCGCGAGCCCTTCCTTGTAGAGCGCCTCGGTGCGCTCCAGCGTGCGGCGCGCCAGCTCCAGGCTCACCTGGGTGGAGCTGAGCTGCGCCTGCGCGCTGTCGAGCGCGGCGGTGCCCTCGCGCGAGTCCACCTCGATGAGCGCCGCGCCGGCCTCCACCTTCTCACCGGGGCGCACGTGAATCTTGCGCACGTAGCCCGCGACCTGGGGCAGCACGCTGACGCTCTGCCGCGACATCAGCGAGCCCAGGTACTCCCCCGTCTCGCGCACCTCGCGCGGGGTGAGTGTCAGGACCTCCACCTCGCGGGGCGGCGGGGCCGGCGGGGCGGCCTTCTGTCCCGAACAGCCCGCCACCACCGCCAGCAGGGTGACACCCCACATCGCCTTCATCTGGTTCACCAGTCGCACCGCGCCTCCGTCAGGAATGCGTCCAGGCGCGCCTGGACGAGCTCGAATTCACGCAGCACCAGGGTCAGCTCCGCCTGGCGCAGGGCCGCTCCGCTCTGCACCAGCTCCAGGCTGCTGCCGCGGCCCACTTCAAAAGAACGGCGGGTGAGGCGGTCGGTCCGGTCCGCGAGGTCGCGGGACGCCACCGCCGTCGACACCAGGGCCTCGGCTACCTCCACGGCGCGCCGGGCCTGGGCCACCTCAATCGACACGTCGCGGCGGGTGCTCTCCAGCGCCTGCGCCGCCTGGCGCTCCAGGCCCTCGCGCTCGCGAATCAAGCCGCCGCGCAGGCCGCCTTCCCAGATGGGGACGGAGAGCACCGCGGACACGCTCCAGATGGCCACGCGGCCGAAGCCGGGGTCCGTGGTGAGGCCAATGGCGGTGCTCGACAGGCCCAGCGTGGGCAGGTAGCCGGCGGTGGCCTGCTGGCGGCTGTCGCGCGCGGACTCCAGCTGCGCGCGCGAGGCCACGAGGTCCGTCCGCGCGTTCATGTCCTTCAAGGGCGCGCAGGCCCGCTGCGTCTCGTTCACCAGTCCCTGGAGGTTGAAGTCCCGGCTGACGCCCATGGCGTCGCCAAAGCCCACCGCCAGACCCAGGGCCTCACGGCTGCGCCGCAGCTGCTCGTCTCCCGCGACGAGGGCGCCGCGCGCCACCGCCACGTCCTGCTCCACGCGCACCACGTCCAGCTGGTTGCCCGCGCCCAGCTCATAGGTGCGCTGCGCGAGCGCGAAGCGCTCCAGGGCCTGCCGCAGGCCCACGCGGTTGATCTCCGCCGCCCGCTCCGCCGCCACCGTGGACACCAGCACCTGGGCCAGCCTCCGCGTGAGCAGCCGCCGCGTCTCCCCGAGCGTCGCCGCCGCGCTCTCCTCGGCGGCCACGGCCGAGGCGCGTCCGCGCCAGGCGCTGACGTCCACCAGGGATTGCGTCACGTTCGCCGTGGCGGTGACCAGCGGCGTGGAGGGACCGCCGCTGTCGCCGCCGCCAATGCCCACCAGCGGCGTACCGCCCGCGCCCACGGGGAGGTCGGGGTTGAGGAGGTCCACACCGACACTGGACGACAGACGCGCATTGGGTAGCAGTGCGGCCAGGGCCTGACGGGCGCGGCCCGCGGCGCGCTCCACGCCGGCTTCGGCGCTGCGGAGGTCGGTGGAGCGCGCCCGGACGAGCGCGAGCGCCTCGTCCCAGGTCGTTACCTGCCGCTGCGCGGGGGCAACGGGGGTGAGCATCGCGTCCTCCACCTTCGGCTGGAAGGGGACGGGCGCGGGAATGGACGATGACGGCTCGGTCAGCGTCGACGCCGCGACGAGCGCCAGGAGAATGACGGAAGGGGAGGCCATACCAGGAGGAGGAAATGAGGGAACTGCGTGTGGGCTGAAAACTTCCCCCCGTTGTGACCAAACGCGTCGCGTCGATGTAATTGACAATGGTTGTAGTCTGCAACCATCTTTGGGGGAGATGACTGTCCCGGAGCAAATGGCCTCGCTGCGGCGCGCCATCCGCCGCCTCCTCACCGAGCGGCTGGGCGAGCAGACCAGCAGGCCCTTCATGCAGTTGCTGGCGCTGAAATCCATCGCCGACGGTGTGCGCAGCCAGTCCGCCATCGCGGAGCGGCTGCTCGTGGACGCACCCGCGGTGAGCCGGCTCGTCGCGCGCCTGGAGGAGGACGGCCTGGTGAAGCGAAGCACCGCGGAGGATCGCCGGTGCGCGCGCCTGGAGCTGTCCCCGGCCGGCCATGCCGAGCTGAACCTGCTGAGCGACGCGCTCCTGTGGACGGACGAGGAGCTGCTCCGCTACCTCACGAAGCCGGAGATGGCGGAGCTCAAGCGCCTCATGGACAAGCTCCTGACGGGCCTCATCCAGGCCCGGGGGCCGGTGCCGCTCGAGGGCGGCTGCGGCTCGTCCGACGCCTGAGGTGGAAATGACGAAGGGCCCGGCCCTGGAGGTCCTCCAGGATGCCGAGCCCTTCAAGGTGCCCGTATCGGGCGGGTGCGTCAGGCCTGCGCGGGCTTGGACTCCGCGTCGGCCGGAGCGCTCTCGGGCGCCTGCTGCTCGGTGTCGGCCGGGGCCTCCGTCTTGGGGGTGGCCTGGGTCTCGCTCTCGGCGCGCACGCGCGAGGTCTCCTCGGTGCGCTGGTCGCTGGCGGCGACCTCCTCGGGCGTCAGCTCCGTGCGGTCGGCGAGCATGCCCGTCTTCTTCTCCAGGTCCTTGATGGCCCGGCGAATCAGGTCGCGCTCCAGGAGCGTGCGGTTGAGGCGCTTCTCCAGGGCCTTGTACTTGTCACGGCTCAGGTCCAGGTCGTGCTTGGTGGCGGCATAGACGCGCTGCTGCGTCTCGTTGCGGCCCTTCACCCGGCGCAGCTCCTTCTCCAGCTCCACCGCGCGGTTGCGGTCCTTGTTCGCCGCCTGCTCCAGCCGCTCCATCTTCTCGCGGTCGGCGTCATTCAGCTCGCGGTAGCGGCGCTGGCCACGCTCCTGCGCCGCCGGCTCCGTCGCCGAGGGCACCACCGGCACCACCGCGGCGATGACGGCCTCGCCCTCCTGGGCGGGGGCGGCGACCTGCGCGGCGGGCGCGGGCGCGGCGATGGGCGCTGCGGGCGCGGGCTGCGGGCGGCGGCCCTTGGCCTCCATGTCCGCCTTCAGCCGCTGGTTCTCCACCAGCGCGTGGGACAGCTCCTCGCGGGTCCGCTCGAGCTGCGCGGAGGCGTTGCGCTCCACCTCGGCGCGCGCCTTGGCCAGGTCCAGCGCGCCCTTGTCGGACTCCTTCTGCTCGTAGAGCTTGCGCTTGCTCTGCTTCAGCTGCTCCTTCAAGTCCTGAAGTTGAGTGCGCTGCTCGTCCAGCTCCTTCTGCTTGCGCTGCAGCTCCGCCTCGGCCTTGGCACGCGCCTGGGTGTCCGTCACCAGCTCGGCGCGGGGCGCCGACGAGGACGACGAGGGAAGCGCGGCGTGCTTGGGGCCGGCGAAGAGATTGAAATAGAGCGAGATGGCGAGCCCGACAGCAAGGGCGAGGACCAGGACCAGCACGGGAACGACCTCCACGGGGAAATGCAAAAAGCGGGGCAGCCTACCGTCAGCCCCCGGGGCGTCAAGGGTCCACTGCTGGACGTGCTTCGGTTCACTCCCTGCGTCGCCTCGGCCAGCGGCCCGGCGGGGGGCCGGAGCGCCGTCCGTCACCTCAGTACGCGTACTCCCAGCCGCCGCGCCCACCGGGGCGGGCTCCCAGGCGGGCGCTCAGCGCCCTCAGCCGTCGGACCCGCTCGGGGATGGGCGGGTG
>NZ_JABXEO010000155.1:0-8567 GCF_013372585.1 Myxococcus sp. AM010 | reverse complement strand
GGCTTGAATCGTGGGGGTTTCAGTGGGGGCCTGCTCGTCGGCGGCCACGGGCTCGGAGGCGCTGTCCTCTTCTTGAGGGTGCGCCGACAGCTCCAGCTGGGAGTTCATGGGAACCTCTTGTTCGCCGCGCTCGGAAGTCCCTGCCGCCTCAGGAGAGGCAACCTCGCGCGCGTCATTCTCGGGCGCAGGTGGCAGCAGACCGCCGGCAGGCGGCGTCTCAGTCAAATCTCGCGTCATCAGCCAGGGACACCCCACCGGGGTGCTTGAAGGCCTGCCGTCTATACCGCATCCTCCGGGTAGGGAGTAGCGGTGGACGACATTGTTGTCGGATGTCACCGGGCAGCGGGCTCCCCCGCCCGCTTTCCTGCTCCCAACCTGGGGACAGGGCACGCGCGAAGCGTGGGGGCCGCGGGCCTGTGTCCTGTATCAACACGGCGTCCGCCGGAAACGTTCTGGGGACGGCCCGCGCGGGGAATGCCGGCCCACCCGAGGGGCAGCCGGGCAGACGGCCCCTACTGCGGCCGGGTGCGGCCCTTGTGGTTCCGGGGCAGCGCGTGGTGGATGAGGGACACGTAGTCCACCGCCTGCACCGGCGGGGGGGGCGGCGGCGTGCCCAGCGCGGCCAGGCGCTTGCTGAAGGCGGCCAGGATGTCCGGCATGGGCCGCATCGCCGCGAGCAGCTTGTTGGGCCCCTCCAGCGCCTGGGACAGCGCCACCGCCGCCTGCTGGAGCGGCAGGCCGCGCCGCAGCAGGTCCTGGAACGAGTTGGACAGGGTGATGATGTTGTGGCCCGCCGTCTGCACCATCTCCACGGCGATTTTCAGCACCTGCGGCGCCGTCAGGTGGCCGTCCGCCAGCAGCACCAGCGCGGCCTGGAAGTAGTTGAAGATGGGCACCACGCGTGGCCCGTAGGCCGTGAAGTGCGCGGGGGGCGTCAGCTTGTCCAGGTGGATGAAGATGCGGCGCACCGGGTCGCCCACCGGAATCTTCTTCCACGCCTCGCGCACCCGCAGCGCGTCGTCCGGGTACACCCCGCCCGCCTCCAGCACCTGCGACAGCACGCGCTCGTCCACGCGGCCCGCCACCAGGTCCGCGAAGAGCGAATAGATGAACGCGTCCGCCTCCGCGTCGTCACCGAAGAGGACCTCCTCCGCCTCCACCGGCGCGTGCACCCGGCTCTCCAGGATGGCGGGCAGCTTGTAGCCCACCTGCCCGCGCAGGGCCCGGAAGCGGCCGCGCAGCAGGTTGCCCACGTTGTCCTTGAGGACGAACTCGTCCCACCGCACCCCGTCCAGCTTGAGCTTCTCCTCCAGCACGGCCCGCATCTGCTTCGGACTGCCGGAGACGATGCACAGCCGCGAGTCCCCGTTCTCCGACAGCTCGCGGATGAGCGCGCTGGCGCCCGGCACGGCCACCTTCTGATGGGCTTTCTGGAACGCCGTCCGCACCAGGTCACGGAGCGAGTCGAACTCCGTCTGGAGGTACGTCTTGTCCAAATCCCAGCGGTAGATGCGCCGGGGCGGACGCGGATCGATGCGGTCCGGCAAGCTCACTTCTTCAGGCCTTCCCGGATGGCGGCGCCCAGGTTGTTCGACACGACCTTCGCCGCGACCTTGCCCGCGTTGGCGATGGCCCGCGACTTCGAACGCCCGTGGGCCTTGATGAAGATTTTATCGAACCCGAGGATGGGGGCGCCGCCGTACTGGTTCCAGTCGGTGATGTCCTTGATGCGCTGGATGCCGCTGGACAGCATGGCGAGCCCCGCGCGCCACCGCAGGCTCTCCTTGTAGGCGTACTGGGCCAGCTCCACCACCGTCTCGTGGACGCCCTCCAGCATCTTCAGGCAGACGTTGCCCACGAAGCCGTCGGTGACGATGACGTCCGCGGTGCCCTTCGGGATGTCGATGCCCTCCACGTTGCCGATGAAGTGGATGTCCTTCATCTCCGACAGGCGGGCGTGCGCCTCCACCACGCGGGGCGGGCCCTTCTGCGGCTCAATCCCGTTGGACAGGAGCGCCACCTTGGGGCGGTCGTTCTGGGAGATGATGCGCGCGTAGGCGGAGCCCATCACCGCGAAGGTCACCAGGTCATCCGCGGTGGCCTCCACCGTGGCGCCCACGTCCAGGATGAGGGAGAACGGGTCCCCCTTCGCGCCGCGCACCGAGCGCGTCGGGTACACCGTGGCCAGCGCCGCGCGGCGCACCCCGGGGATGAGCTGGAAGTGCCGGGCACAGGCCAGCACGCCCGCGCCCGTGTTGCCCGCGGACACCAGCGCCTGCGCCTCGCCCTCCGCCACCAGCCGCGCGGCCACCGCCACGGACGCGTTCGGCTTGCGCGCCAGCGCCTCGCCGGGCTTCTCGTCCATGCCGACGAAGTCCGCCGCGTGCTGCACGGAGATGCGCTCGCCGTTGTGCTTCGTCTCCGCCAGCGCATCGTCGATGAGGGTGCGGTCCCCCACCAGGAGCGTGTGGATGTGGGGGGACTCCAGCGACAGCATCGCCGCTCCCCGGACCACCTCGGCCGGGCCGTGGTCCGTTCCCATGACATCGAAGGCAATCGTCACTGGCTGCGGCTGCGTCCCCACCATGTCCTCCATCTTAGGACCTTTGCTCGGCCCCCGCGCCTGCCATTCTCGCCTGGGCCACCAGGGACAATCCCAGGAGCCCCGACAACGCCACCATCCCCGCCGCCGTCCCGTATGGGGCCGCGGGCCCCAGCCGGGTGAAGAGCCAGCCGCCCAGCGCCGGCCCCAGAATCCGCCCCAGCGAGCCGAAGGCCTGGTACGCCCCCAGCACCGCCCCCAGCCGCTCCGGCGGAGCATGCAGTGATACCAGGGCGGACAGACACGGCGTCACCAGCGCCGACCCCACCGCCAACAACCCCATCACCGGGAACAGCCACGCATAGTCCGGCGCCACGGGCAACAGGCCCAGTCCCGCCGCCGTCAGCCCGAAGCCCACCGTGGCCAGCAGCGCCTCGCGCCCCGGCCTGCTCCCGGGCCCACCCGTCAGCCGGCGCACCAGGCCGCCCTGCACCCCCGCGGAAATCACCCCAATCGCCGCGAAGAGCCAGCCGGAGCGCAGGCTGGCTTCGCGCAGCACGTCCAGGTCCGTCACCGCCGCCCGGAGGAACAGCCCCCCCTCCTGGAGCGGCACCGGCCCGGACGACAGGAAGCGCGTCAGCAGGTAGACGGAGAAGGTGCCTTCCATCTGCGCGAAGGCGGTGGTGAACACCAGCATCAGCGCCAGGCAGCGCCCCACCACGGGCAGGCCCATGGCCAGCGAGGCGCCCTGCAGCGTGCGCGCGTGCCCTTCCCCCGGACGCCCCACCACCCGCGTCTCTGGCAGGAAGAAGTACGTGCCCGTCAGGTTCATGGCCACCAGCCCCGCCGCGAACAGGCCGATGGCGAGGTTGCCGCCCCAGGCGCCCAGGAAGCCGCCCAGCGCCGGTCCCAGCACGAAGCCCAGCCCGAAGGCCGCGCCAATGACTCCCATGCCCCGCGCCCTGTCCTTCGGCGTGGTGATGTCCGCCACCACGGCCTGTGCGGTGGAGATGTTGCCACCGGAGATGCCGTCGATGACACGCGCCAGGAAGAGCAGCGGCAGCGACTGCGCGAAGGCGAACAGTAGGTACGCCAGCAGCGAGCCCACCTGGCTCACCAGCAGCACCGGCCGGCGACCGTACCTGTCACTGAGCCGGCCCATCACCGGGGCCGACACCAGCTGCATCAGCGAGAAGACGGAGATGAGCAGCCCCACCGTGAAGGGCGAGGCGCCGAACCGCACGCCGTACACCCCCAACTGGGGAATCAGGATGCCGAACCCGATGAGGTCCAGCGCCACGATTCCGAAGACGACACGGAGTGACGCCGCCCGCCGCACCACCAGTTGCCCCTTTGCGAAAAAAGAAAACCGCCGGAGCGCGAAGATAGCGCCCCGGCGGCTGGAATGGGGGAGAAGTCCCGGGCCCGACGGGCTTTACATCGCCTCGGCGGACTGGACGTTCCGGTTCGCGGTGTCGCGCTCGATGCAGCCCTTCGTCATCGTGTACTGGTAGGTGCCCAGCTCGTCACGCCAGTACTCGCCCTCGTACGGCCAGTAGAGCTGGTCGTCCTGCACGGCGACGGAGTACTTGTACTTCTTGACGATGGCCGTGCGGCCGCCCGCCTTGAGCTGCTCCTCCAGGAACTCCTTCTCCTTGGTGGTCGTCTCGAACTTGATGCGCAGGCCGTTGGCCAACAGCTGCTTGAGCGCCACCAGCTCCGTCTCCAGCTTGCCCTTGGCCATGATGCCGGCCTTGGAGATGAGCGCCGTGCGCTGCAGCTTGAGCCCCTCCAGCAGGGACTTGCTCAGCTCGGAGTACTTGAAGGTGTCCGCCCGGTTCGCGAAGGCGTCCATCTCCGCTTCCAGCTCGAGGATGGAGTCGTTCGTCTTGCGCAGGTCCTGGTCCGTCAGGGCCAGCCGGAGGATGCGCTCCAGGATGACGTCCGTCTCGTTCTTCTCCAGGCCATCCTTGTTCTTCTTCTGCACGTCGGACAGCACCGAGTAGTACTCGCTGGCCTCCATGTTCTTCTTCACCAGCGACTCCAGCTGGTCGTGCACGGGCAGGTAGGTGCGCTCGAAGTCCTGGAGGATGATGTTGGACTCCCGGTAGCGGCAGTTCTCGTAATAGATGACCGCCTTCAGGATGAGCGCCTCCGGGAAGTACTCCTCGCGGAAGAAGGGCGACGACAGGGTGATGAGGTTGCCCAGCGCCTGCTCGTACTGGCCCACGCGGTAGTTGGCCCAGCTGGACTCGAAGAGGGCCTCCAGCCACTGGGTGTTCCCGCGCTCCACCTTGCCCAGGTAGAACAGCGCGAAGCGGTTCTGCTGCATGCCGTAGTGCGTGCGCGCCAGCTGCATGAAGGCCAGCTCGCGCAGCGACTTGTCCAGCTTCGCCTGGTCGGCGGGCTTGCCGGCCACCGGGCGCGTGAGGCGGACCACTTCCTTCATCGCCTCGATGGCCGCCAGCATCTCCCCGTTGGCGCGCTTGGCCGCCGCGTCCTTCTGACGGCTGCCGTTGCGGAAGGAGGACAGGCCCTCCAGGTACTTGGCGCGGGGGAAGAACGGGTCGGCGCGCGGAATGGTCAGCGCCAGCCGCTTCACCTCCGAGAAGCTCTTGTCGGCCTCCTCGGGCTGCCCCACCTGGTCCAGCGCGCGGCCTCGCACGAAGTGGTAGCGCGCCAGCAGGTAGCGGAACTCGTTGCGGTACTTCTCGGGGAACTCCTGGTTCGCGTGGCGGGCAATCTCGTCGAGGATGACCGTCTCGTTCTTCGTCTTGCGGCTGATGAAGAAGAGCCACTCCAGGCTCGTCTTGAAGAACTTGGTGGACGGGCCCAGGGAGAGGATCTTGGAGAACTCCCCCAGGGACGAGTGGTACATGCCCATGCGGTAGAGCGACTTGGCCAGCACGTAGCGCGCCTCGGTGTGCAGGCCCGCCAGCTTCGGGTCCTCCAGCAGCTCGTGCGCCGCCATGGAGGCCTTCTCGTACTCGTCGTTCTTGAAGAGGCTGACGGCCACTTCCAGGCGCTGGCGGTCCGCCGTCTTGCCGGAGACGTCCACCGCGTCGAAGGACATGGTGGGCGCGGCCGGCTTGGGCGCCTCCTGCGTCAGGTCCAGGCCCATGCCCATGCTCCCGGTGTTCGCGGGAGGCGAGGCCGGGGTGGGCGCGGGCGTGGACGCCGCCTCCGCGGGAGACACGCTGGTGGGCGCCTCGCTGGAGGAAGCAGCGGCGTCATCGTCGTCGTCCTGCACCGGCGCGGGCGTCGCCTTGTCGGCGCGGCTCTTGCGGGTGGGCTTCTTCTTCTTGGGCGTGGCGCGCTTCTTCTTCTTGGACTGGCCGGAGAGGTCCAGGCCCTCGAAGTTCTGCGCGAAGGTGGGGGCCGTCCACGCGAGCGACAGCCCGAGGACGGCGACACGGATGAGCCGGAAGGAGCGCATCATGACTCGGACCCGAAGAAGAAGGAGACACCCAGCTCGAACAGGAGCTGGTTGCGCAGGTAGTTGCCGGAGACCTCGGTGCCCTTCTCCACGTAGATGAGGTCACGCAGCTCCGTGCGCAGCGCGATCCACCGGTTGAGGAAGAAGCGCGCGCCCACGCCCAGGTTGGCACCCGGCGTGAGGTAGTTCTGCGCCACCGCGCCCGGCGCGTCACCGGGGCCGCGGTACTGCACCACCGAGGCGCCCGCGACGCCGTACAGGTCGAAGTGGACGAAGGTCTCCGCCAGCAGCGACACCTTGCCGTAGATGGGCGCCCACTGGACATCCGCGCCACCCAGCAGCTTGATCTGCCCCGGCGCGTTGCCGTCCAGCTCGTTGAGCGTGGGCGGCACGCAGCCGCGCGAGGAGCCCTCGCCGCCGTCCCCGAACGTGCACTTCTGCGCCGCGCCGGCCACCGTGTTGAGGGCGTAGCCCACGCGCAGGCTGATGCCCAACGTCTCCATGGGGTGGTACGTCAGCGTGCCGCCGAAGATGTACTTGCTGTAGAACGCGTCGCGCAGCGACAGCGTCGCGGACGGGCTGAACTCGAAGCGGCCCTTCTTGAGGAAGACGTGGCCGGAGACCGGCCGGACGCGCTCGCGCAGGGGCCCGAGCCGGTCCTTGTCGACCTCGGAGACGTCGCCGGCTTCCGCCTCTTCGGTGGTCTGGGCGAAGCCCAGCACGGGCGCCGTCAGACAGAGGGCGAGGAGCACACGGAAGAAGCGCTTCATTCCGAGTCCCTCCCCGTCGACTTGAACGGCAGGAACAGCGAGATGCCTGCGTTGAGCGTCATGACGTTCTGGATGGCGCCCTTGCTGCTACCCAGGGGCTGATCCACATAAGAGGTGTTGATGAGGGCCACGTTGACGGCGATGTAGTCCTGCGCCACGAAGCGCATGCCCAGGCCCAGGTCGGCGGCCGGGTTGAGGCCTCGCCCCGGCAGCGCCGAGGTCTCCGTCCTCACCACGCCCGCGCCCGCCAGCAGATAGCCGTCGAAGTGGAGGATGGAGTTGAGGAACGCCACCTTTCCGTAGATGGGGCTCCACTCCACGTCGCCCATCGCGGACCACTGGGGCACCGAGTAGTAGATCTTGCTGTTGAAGGTCCGCTTCGCGGTGCGCACGTCATCCGACGGCACCACCTGCATCAGCGAGGCCCGGGCGGAGATGGCCAGCGTGTCCGCCAGGTAATAGGCGCCCCGGACCGACAACCCCACCTTCGAATAGAAGGGGTCGTTGACCGAGAGGCTCAACAGCGGCGTCAGCTCGAAGCGGCCCTTCTTGAGGTAGACCTTCCGCTGGACGCTCTTCACCCGGTCTTCCTGGGTGATGTCCGTCAACGGCAACTGCGGATCCGCTTCCAATGGCTCGTCCGCGGGGCGGGACGCCGCGGCCGGTGTGGCCTCCTCCACCGGAGGAGGCGCGGGTGATTCTGCATCCTGCGATGACTCGGCCTGGGACTCGTCGGTGAGGTCGAGTCCCATGCCTTCTTGACCCTGGGCGGATGCCAGCGCGGGCACCAGACACAGGGCGAGCAGCAACTTGGGGCGGTTCAAATCCGGAGGCTCCGTGAGGGAGGGGGGCGTAACTGCCACCGGGGGTGCATCGCGACTCTCGGCCTCCGCATCCTATCGGTCGTATTCCCAACCATCAACCGCGCTGAGCAAGCCTGGCTACCGCCTATCCCTCCGGTATTCCTTCATAATTCCACCCGTCGTACCGACGTACGGGGGCGTTGGTGTTCCAGGGGGCTGTGCTACCCTTCCCAGGCTCGCGGGCCCCGAGGTCCCGTGCCCCATCCCCCCTTTGTAGAGGTCCGAGGTCCCATGAAGATGTTCGTGCGAACCGCCCTCATGATGTCCGCCGCGCTCCTGTCGGGTGGCTGTGAGGTGGCCAGCGAGATTGGCAAGCCCTGCACGCTGGTGCGCAAGGCGACCCCCGAGGAGGCGGCGGCCAACAACAACTCGCCGACCATGCCCATCCTGGAGCGGGAGATCGCCGCCCGGCAGGACTTCATCTCCTTCGGCTCGGTCGAATGCGAGGATCTGATCTGCGTGCGGGATCAGGACTACCCCCGCGCCCTCAATGAGGATGGCTCCCTGAACCAGGAGGCCCCCGCCCGGGGCTACTGCAGCAAGCCCTGCGTCGAGGGCGCGTCCTCGTGCGACGTGACGGACACTGACGACGTCAACGCCGAGCTGCCTGGCCGGATGTCGTGCCGCTCGCTGCTGCTGGATCAGGACACGCTGGAGGCGCTCCGCTCCGCGGACGAGGCCTTCTACCGGCGGACGTTCGGCGAGAACAACTCGCCCTTCTTCTGCGCCGGCGCGCTCATCCCGCGTTGACCCACCCGACACTTTTCGCGCGGAGAGGTAGACCTTTCCGCGCGACTGGTTCGTAAAGGGAGGGCCCGCGCCGTTTTCCGCAAGGAGCCCTGCCTCATGAACCGTACGGTCGTCTTCCTCAGTCTGGCTGGCGGTCTCGCGCTCACCGCATTGGTGCTGGGGCTGCCCCAACTGGGCACCCCGCCCCCACTGGAGCCGATCGTCAC
>NZ_JABXEO010000154.1:0-8618 GCF_013372585.1 Myxococcus sp. AM010 | reverse complement strand
CGCCACCACCCCGCCCGCCAGCAGCGCGAACGCCCCCCTCGCGAACTTCATGTCCCAGAGCCTCCTGACGCCGAGGCGGCCTTCTGCCGCTCCTGCTCGACGTTGATTTCCTTGACGCCCTTGTTGTCGATGGACAGCAGGAACAGCTGCTTCACCGCCTCGCGCTTCTCGTTGAAGGACGTGCGCCCGGTGGCTCCGTCGAAGTCCTTCAGGTTGGCCATCGCGTCACGCATCTGCGCGCGTGTGCGCGGCGCATCCTTCTGCGCCATGAGCTGCCGCAACATCCGGCCGGAGTCGTAGCCAATGGCCTCCAGCAGACCCGGGTCCCTGCCCGTCTCCGCCCGGTAGGCCTCGCGGTACTGCTGCACGAAGCGGCGCGTGGCCGGGCGCTGCGAGTCCACGAAGAAGCCGTCCACGTACACCGAGCAGGTGACGAACTTGCCGCCGCGCTCCACCAACTCCGGCAGCCCCGAGCGGCCCTTGGGGCTGCTCCACTGGTTGGCGCCGAAGAGCGTCACCGTCTTCAGCTCCCGCTTGCCCGTCGTCTTGCGGATGCGCTCCAAATCGCGCGGCTCACACGCGTTGGTGACGATGTCCTCCACCGCCAGCGCGGGCGCCACCAGGCTGACGCGGCGCCAGTCGTCCGGCATGAAGATGGCGTCGAAGTCGATGATGGGCTCCACGCCGCTCTTCACCTTCTCCATCGCCTTGCGGCGGCGGAAGGCGTCCAGCTTCTCCCCCTGCACGTCGCGCACGCCTTCGATGTAGTCGCCGCGGTCATCCAGGTAGTAGCGGCCCACCAGCTTCTTGGCCTCGGTGGTGAAGGTCGTCTGGTCGTGCGAGTAGCGCTCCGCCCCGCGCACGCCGCCGCCACGCGCCACCACCTGGTCCCAGAAGGCATCCGCCAGCTCGACGCCGTAAGGGATGTTCGGGTACAGCAGCGCGAAGCGCTTGTAGCCCTTCACGTTCATCGCGTAGTCGGCGATGGCCTCCGCCTGCGCCGCGTTGGTGAGCATGTTGCGGAAGACGTAGCTGCCCATCTCCGTGATGCCGTCCTGGCGGCTCATGGTCAGCAGCGGCACCTGGAGCTCCTCGGCCACCAGCGCCGCGCGCTTCGAGTCGTCCGCCAGCAGGGGCCCCAGCACGGCGATGGCGCCGTCGTCGAAGGCCAGCTGCTCCATGGCCTGGCCCGTCTTGTTGACGTCGCCCTGCGTGTCCTTCACCACCAGCTCCACGCCGCTGCCTTCCAGCCCCAGCTGGATGCCGCGCAGCACGGCCTCGCCAATGGGCTGGTAGCGGCCCGTCATGGGCAGCAGCACGCCCACCGTGCGCGGGCGGGCCTCCACCCGGCGCGTGGCGCGGGCCAGCAGCTCGCGCGCCTGCGGCGCGAAGGCATGGCCGGGCGCCTGGGCGAGGAAGCGGTTCAGCGTCTCCTCCAGCCGCGTCCAGTCACGCAGGTGGTAGTAGACGCGCGCCAGCTTGAAGGTGATGACGGGCCACGCCGGGTTGGACGCAGGCAGGCCCTCCGCCACGCGGGCGATGTCCGCGAAGCCCGCGCGGCCCTCCACCAGCGCCTCCACCTTGGCCACCGCGGCGGCCTGCGCCTGCGCGCCCTGGGCCTGGCCCGCCTCGTCCACCGCCATCCGCAGCGCCTGCTCGTAGAGGCCGGCGCCCTCGGCGGCGCGGGCGGCCTCGTTGAGCAGCTGGGTGCGCTCGGCGCCGCTGGCGCGCTCGGCGAGGCTGGAGAGCGTCTGGTACGCGTCGCGGTAGGCGCCCACCTCCATCGCGGAGACGGCCAGCTTGCGCTTGGCGTCATCCGCGCGCGCGTAGAGCGGGTTCTCGAAGAGCAGCTCGTTGAAGCTCTTGCGCGCGTTGACGAAGTCCTTGGATTCGAAGAAGAGGACGCCGGCCTGATACAGCGCGTCCTGGCCCGCGGTGGTGGCGGGATACGCCTTGCGCACCGACAGGTAGGCCTCCGCGGCCTTCTTCTTGTCCGGGGTGGCGCTGGCCGTCTGGGACGCCTGCGCCAGCGCCGCGTCGGCGGCGGGGTCCTTCTTCGCCTCCACCGAAGGACGCGTGGGGAAAGGGTCTCCCGAAGGCAGGTCACCTCCGGAGGGCGTTCGGGTGGACCGGGGGCAGGCCGTCAGCAGCAGGGCCAGGGCGATGACGAGCGAGCGGCGCAAGGTGGGCAGGACATCCATGGCAGGGGCGTGCATAGCAGTGGGGTGCGCCCCCGTCGACACCCGAGCGGGGGGAAGATTCCACTGCCAGGATCCGCTGTTTTGCAGTGCCCGTGCCCACGGCGGCCCGCCGCGCCGCGGCGCCCGCCTGCCCGGCAAGCGCGGCACGGTGGCCGCGCCTTCGCGGCCCCGCGCCCGCAACCGTCGTCAGCCGAACAGCTCCTTCACCTTGGCGATGAAGCTCTTCGACTGCGGGTGCGACTCCTCGCCGGAGGCCTCCGCGAACCGCTCCAGCAGCTCGCGCTGCTTCGACGACAGCTCGGTGGGCGTCTCCACCACGACGCGCACGTGCTGGTCACCCCGCTGCTGGCTGTGCAGGTGGGGGATGCCCTTGCCCTTGAGCCGGAACACCTTCCCGGACTGGGTGCCGCTGGGGATGGTCATCTTCACCTTCCCGTCCAGCGTGGGGACGTCGATTTTCGCGCCCAGCGCCGCCTGCGTGAAGGAGATGGGCACCTCGCAGAAGACCTCGTACTCCTCGCGCTGGAAGAGCGGGTGCTCCTTCACGATGACGGTGACGTAGAGGTCACCCGGCGGGCCGCCCCTGTCTCCCGGCTCCCCCATGCCGGACAGCCGCACGCGCGTGCCGTTGTCCACGCCGCCGGGGATGGCCACCTCGATGACCTCCTCGGAAGGCACCTTCCCGGCGCCCTTGCAGCGCGTGCACGGGTCCGGCACCACCGCGCCGGTGCCGCCGCAGTCACCGCAGGGCCGGGACACCGCGAAGAAGCCCTGGGTGTAGCGCAGCTCGCCGCTGCCACCGCACGCCGCGCAGGGCCGGGGCCCGGTGTTGCTCTTGCTGCCGGAGCCGGAGCAGGTGTCGCACTTCTTCGGCCGGGGGATGGTCACCTTGGGCCGGCAGCCGAAGGCCGCTTCCTCGAAGGTGATCTCCAGGTTGTAGCGCAGGTCCGCGCCACGCGAGCTCGTCCGCCGCCCTCCTCGGCCACCGCCGAAGATGTCGCCGAAAATCTCGCCGAAGATGTCGTTGATGTTGACGCCCTGGAACCCGCCCCCGGCGCCGCCGAAGCCCTCGAAGGGGTTGCCCGCGTGCCCGAAGCGGTCGTACTTCGCCCGCCGCTCGGGGTCGCTCAGCACCTCATAGGCCTCCGAGGCCTCCTTGAACTTCTCCTCGGCGTCCGAGTTCCCCGGATTCCGGTCCGGGTGGTACTGCAGCGCCACCTTGCGGAACGCGCTCTTGAGCTCCTGCGCGGAGACAGACTTCTGGACGCCCAGGACCTCGTAGTAGTCGCGCTTCTGACCCGCCGCCGCTGGCATTGATTACAACCCCTGGAATTTGCTGTGCTTTTCTGCGCTGCGTGAAAACTCGAGTCACTATAACGCAGCGAACCGCACCAGCAATCCAGCGGGGACACGCGCCGCCCGCGCCCACCCGGTGCCAGGCGGGCATCCGGGCGGGTGGCGTGGCGGGAAGAGGGGAAGCCGTCAGACGGTCCACACGCGGTTGGCCGTCAGCTCCATCCGGGCCAGCCTGCGCTTGAGTCCCGGGTCCACCGCGCCGGAGGAGGCCCACTTGGGCACCACGAAGTGGAGCTCCGCGTTGTACAGCTTCGCGGCGCTGGCCAGCAGGCTCCAGCGGTTCTCCGCCGTGGGGTCTTCCACCATGTTCGGGGTGACGATTTCCAGGATGATGGGCGTGCGTGCCGAGTCCGACTGCCGGCAGGTGAAGTCGGGGCGATGGTCCTCGATGGTCCCCGACAGGATGGGAGGAGGCATGAAGCCGGGAAGGCGCGCCTTGATGTCCGTGTACCCGATGGTCCGGAAGTACTCGGCCATCAGCCACAGGAGCCGCCGGCGCTCCTCGTCCTCCACGACCGGCTCACAGCCCGGATTGAGCAGGGCCTCTTTTTCGTTATTGGTTTCCATGGCTCCCCTGAACCTGTCCGCAGGGTTGAAGGTGGGCAATGGAACTGGCCCGGGCGCTGCAAGCGCCCGGTGGCAGGGCAGCCGACAAGGCATCAGACTCCAGGACCCGGTAGCCTTGGACCTTCTGGCGACTCAGTGACAGAGTCCGCCGCCGAACAGTGGCTCCCCGTCCTTCGCCTCACGTCTACCGTCGGCTCCTCGGCTACCTCCGCCC
Source organism: Myxococcus sp. AM010 (assembly GCF_013372585.1). NCBI lineage: Bacteria > Pseudomonadati > Myxococcota > Myxococcia > Myxococcales > Myxococcaceae > Myxococcus > Myxococcus sp. AM010. Next base: position 4,280 of record NZ_JABXEO010000154.1, on the reverse strand, counting down.
ATACCGCCTGCTGCTCGCCGCGGGGGTGAGCGCGTCGGTGGCCGCGGCCATCGCCACGTCCGCCTACGCCTGGGTGGTGGGCCCCCTGCTGCGCGCGCTGCTCACCCACGAGCCCGTCACCGTCGCCGGGGTGTCCCTGCCGGGAGACGCCCTGCTCAAGCGGCTGCCCCTGCTCGTCGTGGCCGTGGCCATGGTGAAGGCCACCGCGCAGTTCCTCCAGGGCGGGCTGATGCAGCGGCTGGGACAGCGGGTGATGGCGGACCTGCGCGGGTTCCTCTACGGACGGCTGCTCGGCCAGCCCCCCGCGTTCTTCGAGCGGCGGCACTCCGGCGAGCTGCTGTCGCGCTTCACCGCGGATGTGCCCCTGGTCGAGTTCTCCGTGACGCAGGCGCTCACGTCCTACGTGAAGGACGGGCTGCAAATCATCGCGCTGCTCGTCACCTGCTTCCTCATCGACAAGACGCTGTTCCTCTTCACCTTCGTGGTGGTGCCGGTGACGGTGCTGCCCATCAACCGCTTCGCGCGCTCGCTGAAGAAGGTGGCCGCGCGCTCGCAGGAGCGGCTGGGCTCGCTGACGGCGCTCACCGCCGAGCAGCTCCAGAACCTGCCCGTAGTGCAGGCCTTCCGCGGACAGCCGCGGGCGCTGGAGGCCTTCGAGGTGGAGGCGGACAAGTACCTGGGGGAGATGCGCCGCTCGCTCTTCCTGCGCGGCGCGGTGAGCCCCACGGTGGAGCTCCTGGGCATCGCCGGCGTGGCCATGGCGGTGGCCTGGGGCGCGCGCGCGGTGGCGGCGGACCCGGCGCTGGCGGGGCGGCTGCTCTCCTTCATGGCCGCCGCGTTGCTGCTGTACCAGCCCGTGAAGTCGCTCAGCGGCACGCTGTCGCAGGTGCTGACGGGCCTGGCCGCCGCGGAGCGCCTCTTCGCCCTGGCGGACGCGCCGTTCGCGCCGGACGTGGGCGCCGCCGCCGGGCCGCTGGCGCGCGAGCTGAGGCTGGAAGGCGTGCGGGCCACCTACGCGGACGGGCGCGAGGCGCTGCGCGGGGTGGACCTGGTGGTGCCCGCTGGCGCGCGCGTGGCGCTGGTGGGCCCCTCCGGCGCGGGCAAGACGACGCTGTTCTCCGTGCTGCTGGGCTTCTTGCCCACGTCGGGCGGACAGGTGCTGTGGGACGGGGCGCCGCTGACGGCGCTCCAGCCCTCCAGCGTGCGCGGCCAGGTGGCGTGGGTGCCCCAGGAGCCCGTGCTCTTCTCCGGCACCGTGCGGCACAACCTGCGGCTGGGCCGGCCCGATGCAACGGACGAGGCGCTGTGGGAGGCGCTGCGGCTGGCGCACGCGGACGACTTCGTCCGCTCGCTGCCCGGCGGCCTGGATGAGGTGGTGGGTGAGCGCGGCGGCCGGCTGTCCGGCGGACAACGGCAGCGGCTGGTGCTGGCGCGGGCCTTCCTGTGCCGCCCGTCGGTGCTGCTGCTGGATGAGCCCACCAGCGCGCTCGACGCGGCGAGCGAGGCCGCGGTGGGTGAAGGCCTGGCGGCCCTGATGAAGGGGCGCACGGTGCTCGTCATCGCGCACCGGCTGTCCACGGTGCGTGACGCGGACCTGATTGCCGTGGTGGAGGGCGGCCGCGTGGTGGAGGCCGGCACCCACGCGCAGCTGCTGGCCCTGCGGGGCCGGTACACGCAGCTCCTGGGCGAAGGCGCCGTCGCGGCGTAAAGCGGCGCGCGTCCCTGGCCGCTGCCGGACACCCGCCCGCTTCCGCCTTGCACCCCCACGCTCGCTCTGCCAGCGTCCCTGGCTGACTTCAATGCGTCCCCGGGAGCCGCTGTCCCTCAACACCCTGCTGCTCATCCCCGCCCTGGCGCTCGCGGCGCTGGCGTGTGTGGCGGTGTCGGCCCGGCAGGGCACCCTGGCCACCGCGGCCACGCTGACGCTGCTGCTGCTCCCCGTCGTCTTCCGGTTGTGGACACGCACCTGGTACCGCGGGCTGGTGCTGCGCGGCGCGGGCGTCTTCCTCATGGGCATGCACGTGCCCCTGCTGCTGGCCGGTGTCCTCGCCCATGGCCGCATCGGCTGCGGCGACGGCGGGTGTCTCAAGCTCTACCTGCAGGGTGTGCTCGTCGCGCCTGTCGCGGGGGCGCTGGCGAGCGTCATCTACTGGCTCGTGGGTCGTCCCCCGGTCTAATTTCACAGGCTTAACCGGAGAGACTACTCTCTCCTGAAATGCTCGTTCCGCTCCGGCTTCGTCTCGCGCCCGGCCTGGCCGTGGCGCTGGCCGTGCCTGTCACAGTGTTCGTGTGGTGCTTCACACTGGCGCCCCTGCTGGAGGGGATGGCCGGGGTGTCGCAAGCGCTCCAGGCGGCCGGGCCGTTCGCCGCGCTGGTGGCGATGGCCCTGGCCCTGGAGGTGCCGCTGCTGTCCCTGGCGCTGGTGGGCTCGGGCGTGGAGCGGCGGGTGCCCTTGTCCGCGATGCTGGGACTGGCCACCTTGCCGTGGATGCTGGGGTTGATGGGCACCGAGGTCCTGATGGACCGGGTGTTGGTGTCCCTGCCCCGGCTGGACACGGTGGAGGCGGGCCTGGCGCTGGCGACCAGCACGGGAGAGGCCATGGCGCCGCGGCTGCTGGGCGCCTGGACGAGCACCGCGCTGCTGCTGGGGCTGGCGCTGGGGCTGGCGCTGGCGCACTTCGACCCCACGGGCTTCCGGGAGGCCGCGGGCCCCCGCAACCGCAGACTGCTGCTGGCCAGCGGCGTCTCCGCGTCCCTGGCCTCGGTGGCCCTGGTGGGCGCGCTCGAGGCCCGCCACCTGCTGGGCTTCCTCACCAGCCTGGCGCGGCTACCGGACGCGGAGCGCTCGGAGCTGATCGCCACGGGGCTCGCCGCGACGGCGAACCTGCGCGCGCTGCGGTGGACGTGCACCGGGGTGCTGACGGTGCTGGGGCTGACGCTGATGGCCCGGCGGCGCGCCGGAGAAGACGCCCACACGCCGCTGGGCTGGTCCGCCCGGCTGGTGCCCGCCGCCGCGGTGGCCGTGCTGCTGGTGCTGGATGCGAACCCGGTGAGCTCCGCCACGGCGCACGCGCCGGTGGCCATCCCCGGCGAACACGGCGAGAGCCCCACCGGGAGCATGCCGCGGCCCCCCTCCGGAGACGTGAGCCCCGCTCAGCCCATCAAGATGAACGCCAGCATCCCCAGCCCCACCAGCAACCCCAGGGCGAGCACCAGCAGCATCGTCATGCCCTCACCGGGCCGCACCACCGGAGGCGTCACGTCCTCCACCACCGCCACCGCGGGCGGCACGTCGAAGACGGCGGCCTGAGCCGTCGTCACGATGGGCGCCTCCACGGCGGGCAGCGTGGGCTCCGAGGGACGCGTCAGGCCGCCCTTCATCTCCAGGCCCTCGCGCGCCAGCGCCAGCACCCGCTGCATGTGGAGCAGGTAGCGGTCCTGTCCCGTGTACGTGCCCATGGCGAGCGCGGCGCGCATCAGCCGCTGCGGCACGAGCTCCGGGTCCGTCTGGACCACCGCCGCGGCCGTGGGCTTGCCGCCGCGCTCCAGACAACCGGTGCGCACGCCCTCACCGCTGGCCCACACGTAGTGGTCCTCCAGCAACGTGAGCTCCTGCCGGCGCACGCGCCCCTCGGAGTCCACCAGGGACATCAGCTCCGCGCCGTCCGGGCACAGGTGCCAGACGGTGCGCAGTCCATTCTCGCCGGGCGGCCCTTCCACCGCGTGGACGCGGTAGAGCGCCTGCACCGCGGTCTTCAACGTCTCCACGGAGGTTTCTGCCATGTGTGAACGGAGACTAGGTGCGAAGGTCCTGAAACGGAAGACGACCCACCGCTCGTCTGCCTGGCGGCCCCGCTCCTCCCACACCTGGAGCCTCCCTACTGTTCACACCAGGAGGATTGAGCCATGGCCATCACCCTTCCTGAGGTCATGAAGCCGCGTGCGCCCGCCCGCCCGCTGTGCTTAGCGTGCCCGCCCACATGAGCCGCTCCCGTGACAGAGGTGAGGACTTCCAACGCCACTTCGAGGGCGCCCAGACGCTCGACGGCCTGCTGGACCTGGCCGGCAGCGGGCTGGACAGCGCCCAGGTGCTCGAGCGCATGCGGGACGCCCGCGCCGCCGGCACGCCGCCCAGCGACGTCATCCCCGGCCTGTTCGACGAGGAGCCGCGCTTTCCCTCTCCGGAAATCGCCCGGCGCCTGTACCAGAACCTGCTGGGCCTCTGGGATTGGGTGGCGGAGGGAAGGCACGTGCGGCTGGAGGACGAGGCCCGCCCGCCC
>NZ_JABXEO010000153.1:0-8687 GCF_013372585.1 Myxococcus sp. AM010 | reverse complement strand
CGACACCCCCGACCGTCAGGCCCACCCCCAGGCCCAGCAAGGTGCCGGCGTTGTCCTCATTCGACGTCCCCATCCCGACGATGATGAGCGGGATGCCCAGCAGCAGCAGCGGGGACAGCACGTAGCCGGAGTACGCCATCACCAGCGAGCCCGCGGGCCAGTTCGTGTCGATGGCGCGAATCTCGCTCTGGAGCATGGCGATCTGCTGCGTCAGCTCCCGGGCGCGGGCGTCCAGGTCCTCCGGCAGGGGCGGCGGCGTTGGCGTCCCGGACACGTCCGGCGTCTCCTCCGCCGGAGCCTGGGCGAGGAGCCGGGCGGACACGGGCCGCTCGGCCATGGGCGTCAGGAGCGAGTGGGACGTCGAAGTGGACGCGGTGGCCAGCAACGCAGCGGCGACGAGTGACAACATGTGTGGCGTTTCCCCCAGGTGTGGAGCAGCCGGGCGACCCTAGCATCCGCCCAGGCACGAAGGGCTCGAAGCCAGCTTGCATCCAGGGGACCTTCTGGCATGTTCGCCGCAGCCATGCGCCGCTTCATCGTCACCGCCGCCCTCCTTTGTTCCGCCCTGTCCGGCCTCACCGGCTGCAAGGGTGCCTGCCGCGAGCTGTCCGAGAAGCTGTGCGACTGCTCCATCAACTCGGTGGAGAAGGAGCTGTGCCTCCGTCGCGCCGCCCAGGAGGAGAACCGCGTGGAGCCCACCGCGGAGGATGAGGCGGTGTGCGAGGAGCGCCTGGACGGCTGCGACTGCCGCGCCATCGAGACCGAGGAAGGCAAGCGCGCCTGCGGCATCTCCCGCTGAGGCCCCCCACGCGTCCGGAGGCTCCGGGCGCAGGTGCCTCGGACGCCGCCCGTCTCGCTTGACGGCGCCAGCCCGCCGCTCAGGGCCCAGACACCACCGGCTTCGCGGGCTCGCGCGGCGCACCGTCCACCCAGGGCGTGAGCGCGGCGCGGACGCGTGAGCGCAGCGGTGTCTCCACGGCGCGGTGCACCCACAGCGACGCGGGCACGGCCAGCAGCAACACGGTGGCCAGCAGCCCCTCCGGCGTGCGCAGCTCCACCCAGGGCGCCAGCGACGTCCCCAGGCCCTTGGCCGCCTCCGACACCGGGTACTGGAGCAGGTAGAGCGCGTAGCTGGCGCCCCCCAGCTTCACCAGCGTGGGACGTGACAGCAGCCAGCCCAGGGCGCCTCCGCCCCCGCGCCAGCCCGTACACCAGCAGCCCCGACGCGGGCGCCAGCAGGGCGTTGTGCATCAGCGGATACGGCACCCGCGCGCCCGCCGCGCCCGCCGCCACCAGCAACGCCGCCCCCAGCGCCGCCAGCACCGCGCCGGAGCCCTTCACCCCACCGGCCGCGCGCTCGCGCACGAAGCACCAGCCCAGCAGGACGCCGAAGAGGAACTCCGGCAGCCGCGCCAGCGGGTTGAACTTGAGCGCCATCAGCCAGGGCCCCGACGCCTGCACGTCCACCGGCCCCGGACCGTCCGGCGACAGCGCCAGGTACAGCAGCGGCGGCAGCAGCCCCAGCACCCACGCGCCGCCCAGGGCCACGGGGAGCCACGCGGGGTTGAGCCGGGGCAGCCCCTTCGCCAGCCGGGGAAAGAGGCCGTAGAAGCAGGCCTCCACCGCCACGGACCAACCCGGCGGATTCCAGTACAGCGCCAGCCGGGGCACCCAGGCCTGGAGCAGCGCCAGCGTCACCGCCCCGCCCACCGCGAGCTTCGCGGAAGCCACCTTCCAGCCGTTGTCCGCCACGGACGCGGCGATGGTGGTGGGCGCGGACAGGAGGAACGTCAGCGCGTAGACGGGATACACCCGGGCGACGCGCGCGGCCCAGAAGGCCCGGGGCGACGTCGCCATGCGCCCGTCCGCGTCCAGGTAGTTCCAGGCGAGCACGAAGCCGGACAGGACGAAGAAGACGCCCACCGCGGCGTAGCCCGCGCCCGCCCAGTCGCGCAGCGCTTCCGGTGCCGTGCCCAGGCACGGCGCCGCGAAGTGGAACAACACGACGTGCAGGGCCGCGACGAAGCGCAGCCCCGTCAGCGCGTCGAGCGCCCTGCTCCCACGCACCGCTACCGCCGGCCGATGCCGTAGTACGTGAAGCCCAGCTCACGCATGCGCGTGGGGTCGTACACGTTGCGGCCGTCGAACACGACGGGCGACTTCATCAGCGTCTTCATGCGCTCGAAGTCCGGGTGGCGGAACTCGTTCCACTCCGTCACCACGAAGAGGCCGTCCACGCCCTCCAGCGCCTCGTAGGGCACGGAGGCGTAGCGGATGCGCTCACCGAAGACGCGCCTGGCCGTGTGCGGGGACACCGGGTCATGCGCAATCACCTGGGCGCCCTTGCCGATGAGGCCCTCGATGACCTCGATGGACGGCGCCTCGCGCATGTCGTCCGTCTTCGGCTTGAAGGCCAGACCCCACACGCCGAACTTGCGGCCCTCCAGCGAGCCGTAGTGTTTGGCGGCCTTGTTCACCAGCAGCTTCTTCTGGCGCTCGTTGGTGCGCTCCACCGCGCGCAGCAGGTCCAGCTCCAGGCCGTAGTCACGCGCCGTGGCCACCAGCGCCTTCACGTCCTTGGGGAAGCAGGAGCCGCCGTAGCCCACGCCCGGGAAGAGGAACGGATAGCCGATGCGCTTGTCCGAGCCCAGGCCCTTGCGCACGAAGTCCACGTCCGCGCCCACCTTCTCGCAGAGCGCGGCGATGTCGTTCATGAAGGAGATGCGCGTGGCCAGCATCGCGTTGGCCGCGTACTTCGTCAGCTCCGCCGAGCGCGTGTCCATGAACAGCACCGGGTTCTCGGTGCGAACGAAGGGCGAGTACAGGTCCGCCATCACCTTGCGGGCGCGCTCGGAGTCCACGCCGATGACGACGCGGTCAGGCTTGAGGAAGTCGTCCAGCGCGGCGCCCTCCTTGAGGAACTCCGGGTTGGAGACGACGTCGAACTCGATGTCCGTCACCTTGCGGATGGCCTCGCGCACCTTGTCCGCGGTGCCCACCGGCACGGTGCTCTTGTCCACCACCACCGTGTACTGCTTCATCGCCTTGCCAATCTGCTCGGCGGCGGCCAGCACGTACTGGAGGTCGGCGTCGCCGCTCTCACCCTCGGGCGTGCCCACGGCGATGAAGACGACCTGCGCGTGGGTGACGGCCTCCGTCAGGTCCCGGGTGAAGAACAGGCGCTTCTCGCGCACGTTCTTCTTGATGAGCTCCTCCAGGCCGGGCTCGTAGATGGGCACCTCGCCCGCCTGGAGCATGCGGATCTTCCGCTCGTCGATGTCCACGCACGTGACGTCGTTGCCCGAGTCCGCGAAGCAGGTGCCCGCGACCAGGCCGACGTAGCCGGTTCCGATGATGGCAATACGCATTGAGGGAGCCCCAGTGAATGTCTCTTGGAGGACTCATACGCCGGGAGGGAGTCCGAAAGGAAGCCCATCCCCGCCGCTGGGGCCGCCCCGCAAGCAGCCAGGCTTACTGGCCCGTGAGCAGGCGGCGAACCCGCTCCATGCCCTTGAGGGCCGAGGTCCGGCCAGGGGTGCATACAGGACCCACCACCGTCCGCTCCAGCAGCTCCCGCGTCGCCCTGCGCAGCGGCGGCAGCGCGGCGGTGGCGTCCGCGGCGGCGTCCGGGAACAAGCGCGCGACAATCGACAGGGACGTGTAGAGCGCCCGCTCCAGGCGCCACTCCGCGGCCCGGGCCAACAGCAACGGCACGTCCAGCGGACGCGAGTACACGCCGCCCATCCACTTCGCGCCGGTGACGAGCTCGCGCAGGTCGATGAAGGACAGCCACGGCACCGCGTACCCGTGGCGCGCATGCTCCAGCGCCACCAGCAGCACCGCGTCCTCCAGCTCCGGGCGGTAGAGCGAGGCGCCGTACACGCGCATGGGCCTGGCCCGCTCGATGATGCCCGCCGTCTGCTCGCGCCGCTGGGGGCCCAGCATGTCCGAATAGAGCAGGATGACGGTGCGCCCATCGGACACCACCTTCGCGGCGCCGCTGTTCTCCGTGTCGGGCTCCGGAGCGAACTCGTGGTGGGACAGGAAGCCCGAGAAGCCGTCCACATCCAGGCGCTTCATCAGGAGCTGCAGCTCCGGCACGGGGCGGAAGCCCACGTGCGGATAGAGCGAGTCCGCGAAGGACGCGGCCCCCATCAGCACCAGCCTGCGCCCCTCCAGCGCGCCCACGATGCGCTTGAAGTTCACGAGCTTCATCACGTTGTCGTTGACGGAGCCCTGGTAGATGCTGAGCAGCTTGTCCCGCGCCCACTCCGGCGCGTTGCCCGCGCCCAGCCGGTACTCCAGGTTGTAGGCCGCCAAGGGCGCCAGGCCCTGGGCGATGGCCCAGTCCACGTACTCCTCCCAGGGCGCCCCGCGCAGCGCGCCGCGTGGCGGGTCAAACGAGGAGAGCACTCGGAAGGTGTCGAGCAGACTGGCGGGCATGGGCCCCCCTTTAACGGTCCGGACGCATGGCCTGCAACGCCCGGATGACGTCACGCCCGATGTGAAGCACCCGTCACTCCCAGGCGCCAGGGGTGAACACCCGACACAGGCCGGCCTTCCAGGGTGGGTCCGCAAACCCGTCCGAATGAATACCTGGGCCGCCCGGTACGTCGCGGGCCGGGCAGGCATTCTTGGAGGCGGCATGTCGCAGCAGGGCTGGTCGGACGGGCGTCCGGGACGTTGGCTCACGCTCGGAGCGCTCGGATGGGTGGCGTGCACTGGCACGCCCCCCGAGCAACCTCCGGCATTCGACAACACCACGGCGGTGGAGTCGGAGGCCCGGTGCGAGGTGCGGCCGCCCTTCGAGCCCCACTTCGAGCCCGAGGTGGAGTGGGCGTGGACGGCCAGTCCTTTGATGCCCACGCACACCAACGCGCAGGCCACGCCCGTGGTGGTGGACGTCAACGCGGATGGCGTCCCCGACGTGGTGTTCAACAGCTTCGAGGGCTGGAACTTCAAGACGAACGGCGTGCTGCGCGCCCTCAGCGGCGCGGACGGCTCGGACCTGTGGGCGGTGACGGACCCGGCGTACCGCACCCGGGGCTCGGCCAGCGTCGCGGCGGGCGACATTGACGGAGACGGCAAGGTGGAGCTGTGCACCGTGCCGGAGCGCGCCCAGGGCATCATCTGCTTCGAGCACACCGGCGCCTTCAAGTTCCGCGCGGACGGGCCCCCGCTCGACTGGGGCGGCGTGTCCCTGGCCGACCTGGACGGAGATGGCTCGGTGGAGATCATCGCCGGCAACCACGTCTACGACAGCGGCGGGACGCTCCGGTGGGTGGGCAGCGACGGCGTGGGCAGCCCGGCCAACGACACCGGGCCGCTGGCGTTCGCGGTGGACCTGGACGGGGACGGGCTCCAGGAGGTGGTGAACGGCCGCGCCATCTACCGGCATGACGGCACGCTCCAGTGCAAGGCGGCGGAGCTGGGCCACGGGCTTTCGGGCGTGGGCAACTTCGACGCGGACCCCCAGGGCGAAGTCGTCGTGGTGTGGGACGGCCACGTGTCCTTGATGGACGCGAACTGCCAGGTGAAGTGGACCGTGCAGCACCTGGGCGGCGGCGTGGGCGGACCGCCGAACATCGCGGACTTCGACGGGGACGGACAGCCGGAGATTGGCGTGGCGGGCGCGTCCCACTACGCCGTGTTCGAGTCGAACGGCGCGGTGAAGTGGCTGAGCCCCACGCAGGACCACAGCTCCAACCGCACCGGCTCCTCCACCTTCGACTTCGAGGGCGACGGCCGCGCCGAGGTCGTCTACGCGGACGAGACGGCGCTGCGCATCTACGACGGCGTGACGGGGCAGGTCCGCTTCGAGGCGCCGCACAGCTCATGCACCGCGTATGAGAATCCGGTGGTCGCGGACGTGGACGGTGACGGCAACGCCGAAGTCGTCGTCGCGCAGAACACGGCCTGTGGCTACGGCGGCTTCAATGGCATCCGCGTGTACCGGGACCGCAAGGACGGCTGGGTGAACACGCGGCGCATCTGGAACCAGCACGCCTACTCCGTCACCAACGTGAATGACGACGGCACCCTGCCCGCGCGTCCGGTGAGCAACTGGCTGGCGCCGGGGCTCAACACCTTCCGCACCAACAGCCAGGGCACGGGCACCGTGCGGCCCTTCGCGGCGCCGGACCTCGCGCTCGGACTGGTGACGGCCGCGTGCACCGGCGAGGGCGCGGTGACGCTCGGCGCGAGGGTGCGCAACCAGGGAGATTCGGCGGCCTCGGCGGGTGTCCAGGTGGCCTTCTATCAGGACGCGGTGGGCGAAGGCGGCACGCTGCTGGGCGTGGCCACCGTGGCCCACACGCTGGAGGCGGGCGCGGAGGCGTCCGTGGAGCTGCCCATCGACACCGCCGAGCGCGGCTGGGTGCTCGTCTATGCGGTGGTGGATGACGACGGCACTGGCGCCGGGCGCGAGCTGGAGTGCCGCGAGGACAACAACGTCGCGTCGGCGCAGCTGAAGCTGGCGTGCGCGCCCAACGAGCCGCCGGTGGCGCTGTGCCAGGACGTCGTCGTGGAAGCGGACGCGCAGTGCCGCGCGTCGGCCAGCGTGGACAACGGCAGCCATGACCCGGACGGACAGCCGGGCCCCTTCTCGCTGACGCAGACGGCGCCCGGCCCCTTCAGCTTGGGGCGGCATGCCGTGACGCTCACGGCCCATGATGGCGAGGACAGCGCGGTGTGCCAGGCCACGGTGAAGGTGGTGGACACGACGCTGCCGTCCATCGTCTGTCCCGCGCCGCAGGTGCTGGAGTGCGTGGCGGGGGGCGCGGAGACCACCTACACCGCGCGAGCGGAGGACAACTGCGGGCCGGTGTCGGTGACGTGCACGCCGCCGGCGGGCTCCCGGTTCCCGCTGGGGCGCTCGGTGGTGGACTGCAACGCGGTGGATGGCTCCGGCAACGCGTGCGGCTGCGCCTTCTCCGTGACGGTGCGGGACACGCGGGCGCCCGTGCCCGGCGCGCCCCTGGGCAAGCGGCTGTGGCCTGTGGACCACCAGTACCGCACGGTGACGCTGGCGGAGTGCGCGGCGCCCGCGAAGGACGCGTGCATGGGTGACCTGTCACTGGCGCAGCATGGCCGCATCATCCGGGTGACGTCGGATGAGTCGGAGGACGTCGCGGGCAGCTGCGACGGCGCCACCTGCGAAGACATCGACGTGCGGGTGAACGCCAGCTCCGTCCAGCTCCGCGCCGAACGTGACGACGCCGGAGATGGCCGCGTCTACACGGTGCACTACGTGGTGGAGGACCCGTCCGGGAACCGGGCCGACGGACGCTGCACAGTGGAGGTGCCGCGCGACTCCGCCGGCCAGCACGTGCTCGACAGCGGACCGAAGTACTGCGTGGGCCAGGGCTGCGCGCCGGGCCTGGGCGGCAGCCCGCTGTGCCCATGAGGTGAGTGAGGCAGGGGCATGGAGCGGCGTCGCTCCACCGCCCCGCTTCCGCCCCTCGCATCAGGAGCCGCGACGCTGGTCCATTTCTGCGCGCAGCTTCTCCTCCTGGGCGCGCAGCTCCGGCGTGAACTCGGCGCCGAAGTCGGCCAGCTCGTAGAAGGGACGGATTTCCAGGTCCGACTCCTCGCCCGGCATCGGGTCCGGGCAACGGCGCGCCCACTCCATCGCCTCCTCCATCGACTTCACCTGCCAGATCCAGTAGCCGGCCACGAGTTCCTTCGTCTCGGCGAAGGGGCCGTCGATGACGCGCCTGGTTCCGTTCGAGAACCGGATGCGCTTGCCGGCACTGCTCGGCCTGAGGCCATCTCCATCGAGCATCACCCCGGCCTTCACCAACTCCTCGTTGAACTTGCCCATGTCCGCGAACTCCTTCTCGCTGGGCATCACCCCTGCCTCGGAGTTCTTCGTCGCCTTCACAAGCACCATGACCTTCATCGCATCGCCCTTTCGGTTGGGGGCACCGCCCCGTTCTGAAATGGCGACGAATCAGCCGGACGCGGATCGACACGGCCACAAGAAAATCGACACGGCGGCCGGGCCCTGAAAAACCCGAGCAGATTCAAGCCTCTACGAAACGGAGCCAAGGAGCCCTCTGTCGGGAGGCTGACCGGCCGCTCGCGGCGACATCCGCCGGAAATGACCGTGGTCCACGGCCCGAGTCGCACGGCGGCCCTCATGAGCCAGATTCACTCCCTGGCGCGCTGGCCATGGCGATGGGCGGACTGGCTGGCTGCGGCCGAGGCATGCCGCGCACCCAGCTCAGCCTGGACGGCGCAGGCTCGCCCGCACGGCGTTCCTTGCGCGCCGGACGCCATACCGCGCCACGGAGCCCATCCGTGGCGCCAGCAGCAGCTTCGCCGCCATCCACCCGGCCCGGCTATCCAGCAGCGACGCCCCCAGCAGCCGCGCGTCGGAGAAAAAACGCCGTGCGAGCACTTGCTGCCAGCGAGGCGGAGCCAGCGCCGCCAGCGCCTCGCCCGGCACCGGCGCGGCCAACAGCCGCCGCGCCGCGTCCCACGCGTACCAGACCGCCTGTGGGAAGGCCGTGCCCCGCGCCCGCTCCACCACCATCCCCCAGTCCAGCCGCGTGTCCGGCAGCGCCAGCAGCTTCAAGTCAAACAGCCACGCCAGCCGCTGCAACGCGTGGTTGCTCGCGTGCAGGGCCAGGTACACCGCTTCGTCCTCGGGCCGCAGCCAGCGCACGGCCCGCCCTGTCTCTTAT
>NZ_JABXEO010000152.1:0-8740 GCF_013372585.1 Myxococcus sp. AM010 | reverse complement strand
GTCCTCTCCCCACAGCCCCGCCCCTTCGGCCAACACTCCGAAGCGCGCCGCGTCAGGAAACGCATACACCCGTGCCCCGGCGAGCACCCGGAAGGCCGACCGTCCCAGCCGGAGCTGCGGCTCCAGGAACGGCGACACGACCAGCGTGGGGCCCGGCACGTCCAGCGGCGGCAGGGCCCACGGGTGGATGGGCCAGGACAGCACCCAGCCCTCCTGGGCGTCCGGCCCCCACTCGTAGCGGACGTCGGGGATGAGCGGCTCCAGGAAGCAGCCCGTGTAGAGGCACAGCGTGCGCTTCCAGGACACCAGGACGGGGGCCCGCGCGTCCTCGTCCCCGGCGTCCTCGGAGGCCCGGGCCGGCGTGGCGGCCAGGAGACACGTCAGCAGTCCCCCGGCCGCGAGCCCCTTCACCGCGCTACTTCCCGGTGAAGGTCGCGATGCGCTTCTCCAGGAAGGCCTTCATGCCCTCGCGCTGGTCCTCGGAGCCGAACAGGTCGCCGAAGGCCTTGCGCTCGATTTCGTTGGCCGCGCGCAGGTCCTGGTCGGCGCCGGCCTCGATGACCTGCTTGGCCTTGGAGATGGCCAGCGGGCTGTTCTTGAGCATCTTCTCCGCCACGGCGCGGCAGTGCGCGAGCAGGCCGTCCGCGGGGAGGACCTCCAGCACCATGCCCAGCTCCTTCGCCTTCGCCGCGTCGATGCGGTCGCCGGTGAAGATGAGCTCCTTGGCGCGGGCGCGGCCCACCAGGCGGGTGAGGCGCTGGGTGCCGCCGAAGCCGGGGATGACGCCCAGGCCGACTTCGGGAAGACCAAGCCGGGCCTTCTCGGAGGCGTAGATGAAGTCACAGGCCAGGGCCAGCTCGGAGCCGCCGCCGAGCGCGAAGCCATTCACGGCGGCGATGGTCGGGATGGGCAGCGCCTCCAGCGCGGCCATGACCCGGTGCCCCAGGGCGCCGAACTCCTGGGCCTGGGCGTCGGTGAGCGCGGCCATCTCCGCGATGTCCGCGCCCGCGACGAAGGCCTTCTCGCCGCCGCCGGTGACGATGAGGACGCGCACGTCCGCGGGCAGGGACTTCAGCGCGGACTCGAGCTCCTGCAGCGTCTTGGTGTTGAGGGCGTTGAGCGCCTTGGGGCGGTCGATGAGGAGGGTCGCGACGGCGCCCTCCTGCTCCAGCCGGATGTTCTCGTAGGCCATGTTCGAGGCTCCTGGGGTGGAAGTGGGTCGCCGCGTGGCGGCTCAGTACTTGTAGAAGCCGCGGCCGGTCTTCTTGCCGTACCAGCCGGCCTCCACGTACTGCCGCAGCAGCGGGCTGGGGCGGTACTTGGGGTCGCCCAGGCCCTTGTGGAGCACCTCGGCGATGGAGAGCACGGTGTCCAGGCCGATGAAGTCCGCGAGCTGGAGCGGGCCCATGGGCTGGTTGGTGCCCAGCTTCATCGCGGTGTCGATGTCCTCGACGGAGCCCAGGCCCTCCATGACGGCGAAGCAGGCCTCGTTGAGCATGGGGATGAGGATGCGGTTGACGATGAAGCCCGGGTAGTCCTTGGAGACCACCGTCGTCTTGCCCATCTTCTCCGCGAGGGTCCGCGTGGTGGCGTAGGTCTCATCGGACGTGGCGGCGCCGCGGATGAGCTCCACGAGCTGCATCACCGGCACCGGGTTCATGAAGTGCATGCCGATGACGGACTCGGGGCGCTTGGTGTACGCGGCGAGCCGGGTGATGGGGATGGACGACGTGTTGGTGGCGAGCACGCCGCCCGGGCGCACGACTTCGTCCAGGTCCAGGAAGATGCCGCGCTTGAGGCCCTCGCTCTCCGTCACGGCCTCGACGGCGAAGTCCACGTCCTTGGCGTCGGTGACCTTGGTCACGGTGGTGAGGTTGGCCTCGGCGGCCTGCTGCTTCGCGGCGTCGAGCTTGCCCTTCTCCACCAGCTTCTTCAGGCCGGCGCGGATGCGGTCGGCGCCCTTGGCGAGCCCCGCTTCGGAGACGTCCGCCAGCGTGACGCGGAGGCCCGCGACGAGTGCCACCTGCGCGATGCCCGCGCCCATCTGCCCTGCCCCGACGACGACAATGTGTTCCGTTGCCATGGCGTGTACGCACCTTTTGGGTCGGAAAGCGTGAAGTACGGCGTGCGGGCGGCCTTAGCCCACGCCTCCGGGTCGGTCAACGAACTGCGGCGGGCAACTGGAGCTGCCGGACGATGTAGCGGTCCTCGCCGACGACGAGCGGCGTCTCCAGGCGCACACGGGCGTCGCTGCCCTCACGTTTCACGAAGAGCGCCGCGGCCCAGGTGCCCTCGGGCAGGTCCACCTTGTACGCGAGCTCGGGCGGCGGCCCCGAGGGGAAGAACCGCTCCTCGCGCTTGAGGAGCTGGCCCTCCGGGTCGGAGATCTGCAGGTCCACGGCGCGCACGGAGGCCCAGCCCGGCCCCGCGAGCTGGAACGCGACGTCACGCTCGGGCGTGCCCGTCACCTGCCACAGATAGAGGCCGAGGGCGGCGAGCAGGAGCAGCGGTAGCCGCTTGGCCAGGGCGCTCTTGCGTTCGTTCGGGCGCGGGGCCGGTGCGTCCACCGCTACTCCTTCTTGGTGCGCTTGGCGCCGGGGCGCTTCGCGTTGAGCTCGGAGATGACCACGCTGGGCGCGGCGGAGCGGCGGGGCTTGGAGGGGGGCTCGGCGGGGGCCTCCGCATCGGAGGGCTGCTCGTCCTTCTCGGGAGGCACCAGGCGGATCTGCGCCTTGATCTCCACCGTCATGCCGGACATGAGCTTGAGGAACTCGTCGCGCAGCTTCTCGGACTGGAGGAAGCGGCGGAGCTCCTCGGTGACGGCGCGCGTCACCTCGTCCTTGGTCTTCTCGGCCTGGCCGAGGATGAAGCCCAGGGCCTCCTTGGGGAGCTTGAGCTGGCCCGCGAGGTTGCGGATGCCCTCCTCGGTCATGAAGAGGGCCCCCAGGCCGGCCACGGCCATGCGGCGGACGAACTCCGGAACGAAGCCCGCGGGCCCGTTGGAGCCACTGGAGCGGTCCTGCCGTTCGTCGTCGTCGAGCAGCGGATCAGGCGGGAAGTCGTCGTTGCCGGCCGGGGCCATGAAGTCTCCTCGATAGTTAGCGGGCCTGCATGACCGGCAGCGGAACGCTCTTGATGCTCTGGGCGGAGACGCGCCCCGCGATGTTCCGCGCGACGTCCTGGAAGGCCTTCGCCTCCGGGCTGTCCTTGGCGCTTACGACCACCGGAACGCCGGAGTCTCCAGACTCCCGCACCTTCAGGTCCAGCGGGATTTCGCCGAGGAATGGAATCCCGAACATCTGCGCGGCCTTGCGACCGCCGCCGTGGTTGAAGATGGGCGTGGTGTGCGAGCAGTTCGGGCAGACGAACTGGCTCATGTTCTCCACGATGCCCAGCACGGGGATGTGGACCTTGTCGAACATCTGCTTGGCGCGCACCACGTCCGCGAGCGCCACGTCCTGCGGCGTGGTGACGAGCACGGCGCCCGCGGCGCGGATGGACTGGGACAGCGTGAGCGCGACGTCACCGGTGCCGGGGGGCAGGTCGAGGACGAGGTAGTCGAGCTCGCCCCAGTTCACGTCCCGGACGAGCTGCATCAGCGCGCCGTGGAGCATGGGGCCGCGCCAGATGAGCGCCTGGTCGGCCTCCACGAGGAAGCCGATGGACATGACCTTGAGGCCGTGGGCCTCCAGCGGGTTGAGCGACTTGCCGTCCGGGCTGACGGGGCGCTTGTCGCCCAGGCCGGTCATCAGGGGGACGGAGGGGCCGTAGAAGTCCGCGTCGAGCAGGCCCACCTTGGCGCCGTGCTGGGCCAGGGCGGTGGCGAGGTTGACGGCGACGGTGGACTTGCCCACCCCGCCCTTCCCCGCGCCGACGAGGATGATGTTCTTCACCTGGGGGAGGAGCGCGCCCGCGGGCATGCCGCCACCGGCGGCGCGGACCTGGGCGCCCCACTCGATGTCGAAGGACTTGAGGCCGGGGACGGCCTTGAGGGCGGCCTCGGCGTCGGCCTGGATCTTCCCCTTCATGGGGCAGGCAGGCGTGGTGAGCTCGATCTTGAGTTTCGCGGTGTCCCCGGAGACACGGACGTCCTTCACCATTCCCGCCTTCACGAGGTCGATGTGAAGCTCGGGATCCATCACCTTCGACATCGCAGCGAGGATGTCGGCCTGGGTAACGCTCATCAGGACACCTGAAACCTTTTGGAAAACGGGCGGTTGTAAGCCGCCAACGGGCGCGGAATCTGCCAGCCCAGGGGGGGCTGTCAACGTCGTTTAACGGGGCTGTACGCCCTGCGCACCCTGTAGGTGTCAGGCACGGCTACTGAGTGTCGGCCCACTGAACGGGCCCATCAGGAGCGCTGGTGCGGGGGCCGGACGGTGGGGCGAGGGGTTGGTACCCCTAGACTTGATTGACGGGGCGTCCTTCAAGCGCACTCCGCTGGTCAGCATCACCTTAAGCGGCGGCGTGCTCGGCTGCGACACGCCAGCTATCTCAACCAGCAGCAAGCGCACGTCTATGAGCTTAGGTTCTCAACAAAGCAACAATCACGAGCAATCAGTTCCCATACCCAGTCATCGCCAGGAACAACGAAATGAATCAGAACACCGTTAACGGGCTCCTTCGCGCGTTCCGACGCCGCAATTAACTGCCGGAGCCACTCAGACTCATCAACAATCAAAACACAGCGCCTATATCTGCCATCAACTCTCAGCTGGTCTCGATCTACAAATGCCGACGGGACCATTCGCATAGCAGCTACGTCGCAAAACTCCAGCAACGCGCGTCGCCCGTCGACACTATCAACAGCCATTCTGAGGCCCCTACTTTGCGCAGAGAACGCCACCTCTTCCATGGGCGCATCATCGATTTCCAAATCTTCCATCCAGCACTTCATGCGCATCTCCGTCCTCTGCTTCGCCCAGCGCGCTCACAGGCTCATTACTCTCCGGGAGGTACAGCGCGGGGGGACATACAGCAAGCCTTCGATACGGCTGCTCGGGTTCCGCACGCGAGGCGAACTGACCACCACTTGAGTTGAGGCGATACACTCGGGATGTCGCATTCACTCTCAAGGCTGTCGGGCAGCTTTCGTCCCCTATCGCGACCGATGCCGGCGCTCACGAGGTGCGATTCGTTCATCACCCAGGCTTCAGTGCAAGTACGACAGCTGAAGCTGGGTGAACCGGTGGCCGGGCAGGAGCGGGTTGGGCGGGTCAGCCAGCTCCTGGGAGCGGAACACCATGCCCAGGCCGAACTGGAACCCGCCCGTGCGGAAGGCCGCGCCGAACTCGCTGTCCCCGACGATGGGCGCCTTCCGGACGCTGAGGCTCGGCCGGAAGAGCGTGCCATCCAGGAACAGGTTCCTCGCTACCACCCTCACCTGCCCTCGGGCGTACAGGTAGGCCTCCCAGGCGCGCTCGTCCCGGATGGTCATCAGCTCCGAGGCGTCCTCCCCCGGCGCCTCCAGCGCCTGGACCACGGACGGCATGATGGGCGCCAGGCCATACGGCCGGGCCAGATAGCCCACACGGACCGTTCCTCCCAGGCTCGCGTTCACGAACACCGTGCCCAGCATCGCCCCGGCGGACCACGTCACGTCCACCACGGGGCTCCAGAGCAGCGGCTGCTCGCGGAGCGCGGAGAAGTGGAACGCCGGTTCCGTCGGGAGCTGCTTCTCCCAACCCACCGGAATCCTTGCCACCGTGTGCCCGAAGAGGCCATTCAGCGCCCGGTGCAGCCCCCGCTGCGTCTGCGCCGCCCCGGACGCCGGGCCCGTGACGCCCACCGTGGCCTGGAGCGTCAGCCTCGACGAGTCCGCGGGCGCCCTCCCCGCATAGAGGTGCTGGAAGAGGATGCCGCCGTGCAGCCAGCCTCCGTAGGGCCGGTCGTTCGGGTCCGGGAACACCTCCTGCTCCGGCGAGGGAACAATCCGGCTGGGCGTGTACATGTTCTGCGCCAGCGTGCCACCACACAGGTACCGGTGCTGCACCCCGCCCGGCAGCCCGAGCGTCCGCGCCAACCCTCGGCACCCGTCGTACTCCCCGAAGTGCTCGACGCGGACGCCGTTCGTGTAGAGCCGGTCGCTCTTGGCGAGCACGTCATTCTCGAAGTGGAGGCTCGTGACGAACGGCAGCTTCGTCTCCGCCTGGGCCAGACAGGATGCGGTCAGCAACGCGAGTGCCGTCAGCATCCCTCCAGTCTACCGCTCGCGCCCGTCAGCCCCCGAATGGCCACTGGTCATCAGGCAACACTCTACCCACCACGTCGGCCACCCCGAAGCGCGCGCTGTCTTCAAACGCCTCCGCGCCACCCAGCCCATTCAGGCTCAACGCCGTGGGGCACAGCGCATACGTCTGTGCATGGGACGCCCCCATCAATAGCTTCAACACATTCACCCGCTGCTTGGGCGCGCCATAGGTCATGATCTCGAACCGCTCCGCCGCAGGCGCCTTCGCCAGCGACAGCGCGTAGCGGCAGGCCTCCTCGAAGCCCCCGACCTGATCCACCAGCCCCACGGTCTTGCCGCGCACGCCCGAGTACACACGGCCCTCCGCCAACTGGTGAATCTCCTCCTTCGTCCGCCCCCGCCCCTTCGCGACGATGTCGAGGAACGCCTGGTACATCTCCTCGACTTCCGCCTCCAGCGTCGCCTCCTCTTCCGGCGTGAAGCCCCGCGAGAACGAGAGCATGGCGGCGTTCCGCCCTCGGACGAGCACCGTCTTGTGCACCCCGAGCTTCTCCATCAGCCCGGACACGTCGAACTTGCCAGCGAAGACGCCAATCGAGCCCACCATGGCGTGCGGCGCGGACCAGATCTCCTTCGCGCCCACCGCCACCATGTACCCCGCGCTGGCGCACACCCGGTCCATGTACGCGATGACGGGCTTCTTCCGCGCCACCCGCTGCACCGCCTCCAGCATCTGCTCCGACGCCATCGGCGTCCCGCCTGGACTGCTGATGTAGACGACCACCGCCTTGGAGCGCTTGTCCCGCCCCGCCGCGCGCAGCGCCTTCACCACCGTCTCCGCGTTCGCCATCTTCCCGCTGCCCCCCTTGCCCGGGATGATGATTCCCGACACGGGCACCACCGCGACGCGCGGGTTCCGCCGCAGCCGCTTCCACCGCACCGGCGGGAATGGAACCGTGGACAGGTACGTCGCCATCGGCTCCAGCTCCGTCTCCTCCTCCCCGTCCCCCGGCTTCACCAGCCCCAGGTGCGCGGGGAGGTTCGCCTCGCTCACCAGCGCGTCCACCAGCCCCGCGTCCAGCGCCCGGCGAGCACTGAAGGGCCCCTGGTCAATCAGCGCCCTGACCTCCTCCGGCGCCTTCCTCCGCCCTCGCGCCACCACGTCCACCAGGTCCGCATAGCGCTCATCCAGGAACGACTCCACCGTCCGCGTCTGGATGTCCGAAACGGCGGGCCGAGTGAAGAGCTCCGGCGCCGTCTTGTAGTCCCCGCGCCGGACGAACTGCGGCCGGATGCCCACGCGCGACAAGCCCTCGCCCAGGGCGGTGGCCTCGGCGGCGTAGCCCACCAGCTCCACGCGGCCCATGGGGGGCAGGAGCACCTCGTCCGCCGCGCACAGGAGGGCATACCCCTCGTTGTCCACGTGGACCGCCCAGCCCACCACCCGCTTCTTCTGGGCCCGGAAGGCCGTCAGCACCGCCACCAGCGCATCCCGCTTCGCCGCAGGCACGGCCAGGTCCTCCACCTCCAGGAGGATGCCCTTCACCCGGCCGTCCTTCGCCAGGAGCTCCAACGACTCGCGCAGGCGCTCCACGGACGTGACATCCGCGGGCTCGGGTCGGCTTCCCCCCAGCTGCAACCGGCGGCGGCGGCGCTCGCGGTACGGCGGGTCCCCCGTCAGCCGGAAGCGGACGTAGGCGGGCCGGTGGCTGGCGGCCATCATCCGGAAGGGGGCGCCCAGCAGGGAGACCAGGAGGAGGTACAGGTTGGCGAGGACGATGAAGGGCAGGCGCAGCATGGCGTCCGGAGTGGAGATGTGGGTCTCCGGCCCGTAATGGACGCTCACTCGGGGCGCAAGCCCTGTTCAGTCCTTCCGTTGGGTCGTGATAGCCTCCCCGGCCATATGCGATACCTCGTTCCCCGGATGCTCCTCGTCCTCGCGCTCAGCTCGGGTGGTGCCGCGCTGGCCCAACCTCGCAAGCAGGTCCAGGAGTTCCAGGCCCCCCGCGAGATGACCGCCGAGGAGCGTGAGGCGGCCAAGCAGCGCGCCATGGGCAACAACCTCAACTCCTACGGCAAGGACGTCCAGCTCAAGCAGAAGCCGATTCCGTGGATGGCCGTGGGCCTCGCGGGGCTCGTGTTCGTGGTCGCCGTGCCCTTCGGCCTCCGCGCCTACCGGAACACGTCCAAGACCATCGCCGGGCAGAACACCTTCGGCTCCAACCGCGGCGACGACGAAGCCGCCTGAGCCGCCTTCGGCCCGGACGTCAGACGGGCCGGACCTCCACCGAACCTCCCGCCTCCACCGTGACGCGCACGGGAAGGAAGCGCTCCACGACGCGGGCGTGGGTGGTGAGGTGGTCGGTGATTCGCGCCGCCGTGAAGCGCGTGGTGCCCGGTGACGCCGGCCCCAGGCGCCCGGCGGCCAGCAGCGCGGCGGGCAGGAGGATCTGATCGGCGAGGTGCTCGTCGAGCGCCCCACCCGTCTCCATGAACCGCGCCAGCGCCTCCCCGCCCTCGCGCCCCACGTCCTCGGCGAGACGGCCCCGC
>NZ_JABXEO010000151.1:0-8905 GCF_013372585.1 Myxococcus sp. AM010 | reverse complement strand
GCCAACCCCCGCCGCCGGTCCTCCTCCCCTCCACGGGTAGTGAGGATGACGACGGGGAGCCTCGAATGGACGGGGTGCCCCTTCAGGCGCCGGGCCAGCTCCAGGCCGTTCACCCCCGGCATCTCCAAATCCGTGACGACCAGGTCCACGGAATGAGAATCCAAAACCTCCAGGGCCTCCGCGCCATCCGAGGCGATGACGGTGTCGTACCCCACCGCCTCCAGCAGGTTGGCGATGAGTTCCCGCGTGAGGGGCGAGTCATCCACCACCAGGATGCGGCGCCGCCGGGCCTCGGGGGCGGGCGCCACCGAGGGGGGCGGACGCGGCAGGGCATTGCCATGGTGGGCGCTGGCGGTGAGGAAGGCCGCCGAGAGCACCATGGCCAGGCGCCCATCCGCCAGGGACGTGGCCCCGGTGAGGTGGCCGAAGCGGCCCAGGATGCCCTTCAAGGGGAGGATGGCCTGGACCCGCTCCTCCAGGACGCGGTCCACCACCAGCGCCGCCGCGCCGCTCTGGCTCTTCACCACCAAAGCCAGCTCACCCTCCAGGGCGGGCCGCGAAGGCCCCAGCCCCAGCAGTGACGACAGCGGGGCCAGCGGCAGCACCCGGCCCTCCACCAGGAGCGACGGGCGGCCGGCCACCTCGCACTGGTCCGCCGTGTCCACCTTCAGGGCCCGCGAGACGTGGGTGGCGCTCAGGGCCAGCGTCTCCGTCCCCACCTGGATGAAGAGCAGCGGGGCCACGGTGAGGGAGACAGGGACGCGCAGCTCGAAGATGGTGCCCCAGCCCGGCGCCGACTCCACCCCGACGTCGCCGCCCAGGGCCTGGATGGAGGCGCGGACCGCGTCCAACCCCACGCCCCGGCCCGACAGGTCCGTGACGACGTCCCGCGAGGTGAAGCCCGGCAGGAAGATGAGCTCGCGGGCCGCCGCGTCCGACAGGGCGTTGGCGGCGCTCTCGTCGAACAGCCCCCGGCGCACGGCCACCTTGCGGAGCTGGACGGGGTCCACGCCCATGCCGTCGTCCTCGACGCGGAGGATGATGCGGTTGCCCTCCCGAGCGGCGCGCAGCGTGAGGCAGCCACGCGGCTTCTTGTCCGCCGTGACGCGGTCCACCCGCGTCTCCAGACCGTGGTCCAGGGCGTTGCGGACCAGGTGCATCAACGGCTCACGAAGCGCCTCCACCACCGCGCGGTCGGCGCGCGTGTCCTCGCCGTCGACGACCAGCTCCACCTCCTTGCCCAGCGCGCGGGACAGGTCGCGCACCATACGGGGGTAGGGCTCGAAGAGGACGGAGAGCGGCAGCATGCGCAGCGTCTGCACCTCCTCCACCAGCATGCCCAGGTCGCGCAGCTCCGCGTTGGAGAGCAGCTTCGACTCGCGGTGGAGCACCGCGGCCATCTCCTTGGCCGAGCCCAGCCGGGCCGCCAGCGCGGCGCCCGCGGGCCCCAGGTCCTCCGCCTCGCGGGCCAGCTGGCTCAGCTCACGGGCCAGGGCCAGGCGCCGGGCATTGGCCAGCTCCCGGCGACGCGCCACCTGCGTGAGGTTGGTGACGGCGCTGGTGAGCAAATCCAGGCTCTCCACGCCGATGCGCACCGCGGTGTCCGGCCGAGGCTCTGGCTGCCGGGGCGCCGTGAGGCCGTTGGCCCCCTTCGCCGTCGGAGCCGAGGGCGTCGCCCGGGCTCCCGCTCCGGAGGACGCCGCGGTACCGGGGGCTTGCGGAGAGACGAGGCTCGGCATCGCGGTCCGGCCCGGTGAAGGCACGTGAGGCCGGCTCCCCTCCGCGACGGGGACCGTCAACAGCCGCCCCGGAGAAGCCCCCGGGTTCGCCTGCACGGAGGCGGACAGGCCCCCTGGGGTCCCAACGCCGCCGGCGGCCTCGGGGCTCGCGGTGGCCGCGGGCGCGAGACGCCCAGGCGGCAACCGCACCGACTCGGAGCGGACGCACTCCTGCAACCACGCGACGAGCCGCTCCACCGAGGGTGGCGGCTCGTCGGCGACCTGCGTCCCGGAGAACACGAGCACGGCGTCCGCCGTGGTCAGCAGCGCATCCGTGGACACGGGTGAGAGCGCGTAGCGGAGGGGCTCGGTGCAACGGACCAGCTCCTCCATCTCGTGCACCAGCACGTTGACGTCATCGAAGCCCATCATCCGGGCTTCACCCTTCAAGCCGTGCAGCTCCCGCAGCACGCCCCGCCCCGCCTCCGCGCTGGCGCCGGACTCCAGCTCCATCAAGGACCGGGTGATGCGCTCCAGGCGCACCGTCACCAGGTCCCGGAACTGCCTGAGCAGGCGCTCGCTCGGGGTCACCCGCCGTCCTCCCCCAGCGGCTCCTGGCCAATCTGGAAGCGCTCCACCACGCCCTGCAGGTCCCTGGCGAGCACGAGCAGGTCCGTGTTCGCCGTCGTCACCTGCTTGGTGGCGTTGAGGCTCTGCTGGGTGATGCGGAGGATGTCCGCCATCGTGTCGGCGAGCTGGTCGGTGCCCAGTTGCTGCTGCTGCGTGGCCAGGGAGATGCTGCGCACCGCGTAGGACGTCTGCCCGGCCAGGTCGACAATCTGCCGCAGCGACTCGGACACCTGCTGCGCCAGCGTGGTGCCCGTCTCCACCGCGCGCACGCCGCCCTCGGTGGCGGACACCGCGGCGGCGGAGGCCTCGCGCACCTCCTCGATGAGGCCCTCAATCTCCTTCGTGGACTCCAGCACGTTCTCCGCCAGGCGCCGCATCTCCGCGGCCACCAGCGAGAAGCCCCGGCCCACCTCGCTGGACTTGGTACCCTCCAGCTCGGCGTTGAGCGCCAGCAGCTCCGACTTGTCGGCGACGCCGTTGATGAACTCGACGATTTTGCCAATCTGCTGCACGCGCTTGTTGAGCCGCACCACGGCGGAGGAGATGGCGTTGTTGTCCTGGCGCATGCGCGCCATGGAGCCCAGGAAGTCCTCCGCGCTCCCCTGCCCCTGCTGCGCCGCGCCCAGCGTGCGCTGGGCAATCTCCGCCACCGAGCCGGCGTTCTCCGCGATCTGCCGCGCCGAACGCGCCAGCTCCTCCGTGGTGGCGCTCGTCTCGTCCAGCGAGCTGGCCTGCTCCGTCGCGCCCGCCTCGTAGCGCCCCGACGTGGTGAGGATCTCCTCCGTGGTCGCCGAAATCTGCGCGCCCGCTCGCTGCAGCTGCGACATCACGTCCGCCAGGTGCGCGCGCATGGTGGTGAACGCCGCGGACACGTCCCAGACCTCGTCCTCCGCGGGCACCACGCGCGGGCTGGCCAGGTCACCCTCGGCGATGCGCTTCGCCTCGCGCGACAGCTCCCGGAGGGGCCGCCCCAGCATCGTCCCCCCCAGATAGGCGGCCGTCAGCGCCAGCGCGAAGACGAGCAGCACCAGGCCTCCGCCCTGCGTCAGCGCCTCGACCCGGAGCTCCTGCGCCAGCACCAGCTGACGGCCGACGTCCCGCTCCGCCATGAGCCGGGTGAAGATGTGGTTGCTCAGCGCCGACGCGAGCTGCGCGGACAGCACCGCGGGCGTCACCACCGCCACGAAGGCGAAGGCCGCCAGCCGCGCGCGAAGCTCCGCGCGCCGGGGCATGGCCTCGATGAGCTGCGCGTGCGTCATGCCCAGCTCCGCCAGCCACAGCACCACCTTGCGCGAACGAAGCACGACGAGGCAGTACACGAGCAGCGCGGTCAGCGGCCCGAAGAGCAGGCCCAGCGCGGCGATGCGCGCGGCCACCGCCACCTCCACGCCCACGCCCAGCCACATGCACCCGCCCAGCGCCAGCGTGGTGACCAGCCACAGCCCCAGCGAACCCAGGAAGGCCTCGTCCGGCGCGCGCGTCACCTCCGCCACCGCCGACGCCAGCGTCTGGGGCGTGGTGGGCACGTCCCCACGCTCCAGCCCGCGCAAGGTGCGCTGCCGTCCCAGGGACACGGCGGCCCCCGACACCAGCGCCGTCACGCAGAGCGCGCCGCCCAGGATGCCCAGCACGTCCATCCGGCCCGCCAGCGGCTCGGCCAGGGTCAGCGAGGCGAAGCGCAGGCTGAGCGCCGCGCCCACCAGGTTGGCCAGCGGGACGGGCGCCATGAGGTGCCGGCTGAAGGAGGCCCGCCTGGGGCCCTTCTGCGCGCTCACGCGTCACCTCCCGGCCCGACGTTGAAGCGCTCCACCGCGTCTTTCAAATCACGCGCCAGGGTGGACAGGTCGCCGTTGGCCGCCGCCATCTGCTTGGTGGCCGCGAAGTTCTGCTCGGTGACGCGGAGGATGTCGCCCATGGCGGCCGCGAGCTGGTCCGTCCCCGTCTGCTGCTGCTGCGTGGCCAGGGAGATGCTGCGCACCGCGTGGGATGTCTGCCGGGCCAGCTCCAGGATGAGGCTCAGGCTTTCGTCCACCTGCGCGGCCAGCACCGTGCCCGCGTCCGTCGTCTTCAGCCCCGCCTCGGTGGCCATGACGGCGGCGTGCGTCGCGTCGCGAATCTCCGCGATGAGCTGCTCAATCGCCTTGGTGGAGCGGATGACGTTCTCAGCCAGCCGCCGCATCTCCGCGGCCACCAGCGAGAAGCCCCGGCCCACCTCGCCCGCCTTGGTGCCCTCCAGCTCCGCGTTGAGCGCCAGCAGGTCGGACTTGTCGGCGATCTCATTGATGAACTCCACCACCTTGCCAATCTGCTGCACGCGCTTGTTGAGCCGCACCACCGCGTCCGCGATGGCCTGGTTGTCCTCCTTCATGCGCTGCATCGCGCCCAGGAAGGCGGCGGCGCCCCGCTGTCCCGTCTGCGCGGCGGCGAAGGTCGTCTCGGCGATGGCGGACACCGACTCCGCGTTGCCGGCGATCTGCTGCGCCGAGCGCGCCAGCTCCTCCGTGGTGGCGCTCGTCACGTTGAGCGACGCGGACTGCTCATCCGCGCCGGACTCCTGCTCACCGGACGTGGCCACCAGCTGCTCGGTGGTGGTGGAAATCTGGAGGCCCGCGCGCCGCAGCTGCGCGAGCGCCTGCCCCAGCTGCGTCTGCATCTGCGCGAAGGCGGCGGAGGTGGCCCACACCTCGTCCTCCGCGGCGATGATGCGCGGCGGGCGGAAGTCGCCCTGGGCGATGCGCGTGGCGTCCTCGGTGATGGAGCGCAGCGGCTCGGCGATGACGGCGCCGCCCACGTAGGCCGTCATCATCACCAGCACCGCGACCAGCCCGGCCACCGCGAGCCCGCGTGTCTGGCTGGCGCGCCCCGCCACCTCGCGCTGGACGTGGGCCGGCGCGCCCACCATCGCGTCCACCGCGTCCATCGCCCGCGTCACCGACGCGTCGAGGATGAAGAAGGACGGACTGAGCACTGCGATGGCCGTGAAGAGCACCATCCGCCGGCGGATGTGCAGGCGGCGCGGCGGCGCGGTGGCCACCACCTCCAGCGGAGACAGTCCCTGGGCCGCCACCAGCTCCACCGCCTTGCGGGCGCGGCGAGCCACCATCAAATAGACGAACAGCGCGCTCAGCGGCCCCAGGAACAGGCCCATCAGCGCCAGCCGCATCCCCAGCATCCACGTCCCGCCCACCAGCGGGACGAAGACGAGCGCCACGCCCAGCGAGGCGAGCAGCCAGCACTGGAGGACGAAGGCGAAGCTGCGCTCCGGGAAGGAGCGCGCCTCCAGCAGCGCCTTGAGCAGGGCCTCGTGCGTGGACGGCAGCCGCCCTTCGCCCAGCGCATACAGCACCCGCAGCGCGCGCCGGCCGTGCACGCCGGTGAACCAGAGCGCCAGCGACAGCGCCACGCCCACCAGCAACAGGAAGGGGCCCCAGGTGCCCTCGGGCACCGTGTCGGTGAGCTGACAGTGCAGCAGCACCAGCGCCGTGCCCAGGGAGCTGCCCAACAACGCGGGGCGCGCGGTCCACCGCGCCAGGCCCCTCAAACCCACGGGCACCGTCATGCGCCCTCCCCTGGATGCCCGCGCAGGAAGCGCTCGAAGTCCGCCAGTCCCACCAGGGGCCACAGCTCCCCTCGCGCCAGGACAAAGCCCTGGAGGCTGCCACCCGACGCGCGCACCGTCACCGGGGGCGCGGACAGCACCCGGTGCGACTCGGCGTCGATTTCCAAGGCGTCCACGCCCACCGCCCCGCCCGAGGCGGAGACCAGCACCCGGGCGGCCCCCGCCGCCTCATGGAAGGCCCGGCGCGCGGAGGCCGCCGCGTGCCCGGAGGGCGACGCGATGGAGGCCACCTCGTGCGCATGGAAGGCCAGCCGGTGGGGACCGGCATGACACAGGAGCATTCCCCGGACGTGGCCCGGCGGCTCCATGCCTCAGGTCCCCTGACTGAGGTGGTCGAAGAGCCCTTCCGGGTCGATGACGGCCACGTCCCGGGGGCCGCTCTTGGCGGGGCCGCGCAGGTGGACGTGGACGCCCGTGGGGCCCAGGGGCTCCAGCGTGCCCGTCACCGGGGAGACGCCGGCCACCGTGCTGGCCGTGAGGGCCAGGGTCCCTCGTGGCAGGCGCACCAGCACCGCCCTCCGGGAACCCTGACTGACGCCGCCCACCAGCAGGCCCATGTCCACGACGGGGATGACTTCCCCCCGGTGCGCGAACACGCCCAGCAGGTGGGCTGGAGCGCCGGGCACCCGCGTGAGCTCGGGGAAGGTGACCACCTCCGCCGCGCTCTCCGCGGGCACCGCATACCAGCTGCTGCCACAGGCGAAGACGAGATAGGACTGACGCGCTTCAGGCTCTTGGACGGCCATCACACGCGCAGCCTACCTCAGACTAGCGCTGGAACTCGACGCGGCGGTTCTCGGACCACGCGTCTTCGGACGACGCGGTGTTCACCGGGCGGTTCTCACCATAACCCACCGTGCCCAGCTGGCTGGCCGGCACGCCCAGGTCCGTCAGGTAGCGCTTGACGGACGCCGCGCGGCGGTTGGAGAGCTGGAGGTTGTACTCCTCGGTGCCGCGCTCGTCGGCGTGGCCCGCCAGGGTGACGCGGCCCGGCGCGCTCTTCAGGCACTGGGCCAGGTCGGACAGACGCTGCTGCGCGTCCGCGGACAGGCCGGACTCGTTGAAGCCGAACGGCACGGGGCTCCAGTCGCAGCGGTCCACGGAGGCCGTCACGCACTGGCCGGCCTGGCACTCCTGGCCCTCGCCGCAGTCATCGCTGGACGCGCAGGTGTTCTCGGGGGCCTGGCAACGGCCGGACTCGCACTTGCCGCCGCCGGGGCACTGGGTGTCCTCCTGGCACTGGGCCTCGGCGCACTTGCCGGCCTCACAGATGCGGCCGCTGCCACAGGCGCTGTCCGTGGTGCACTCAGGCGGCTTGGGGGCGCACTTGTTCGCCTGGCAGGTGAACCCCTCCTGGCAGTTGGCGTCGGTGGCGCACTCCTGGCACTGGCCCTGGACGCAAACCTCGCCCTTCTCCGCGCAGTGCTCGTCCTCATTGCACTTCGGATAGGAAGGGGTGCAGCCGCCCATGATGGCGACGGCGAGGGAGAGCCCCGCCAATAGGGAAATCTGACGCATTATTTCCTCCAGAATTCTGTAGTCGAAAACGCGCCCGCGCCCGCGGGGTAGTGGGTGGCGTGTAGTCTCAGTGGAGGGGGTGAGTCAAAACATTTGTCCCTCCCTGGACACCCCTCCGGCCGCCGAAACCCTTGAATGTCCAAATATTTTCCGTGAGATTGTCACGATTGACCCGCGTGTGGCGCGCCCCATGGCCCGCCTCGGGGAAAGCCCGTCATGCCCGCCTCCGTCCTCATCGTCGATGACGAGAAGAACATCCTCCTCACCCTGAGCCAGTCGCTCCAACTGGCGGGGTACCAGACACACCTGGCCAACAGCGGGCAGGTGGCCCTGGATGTCGTCAGCGCCCGTCCCGTGGACGCGGTGCTGATGGACGTGAAGATGCCGGACATGGACGGCCTCACGGCCCTGGCGAAGCTGACCGAGCTGAAGCCGGAGCTGCCCGTCATCATGATGTCCGGGCACGGCACCATCGACACCGCGGTGAAGGCGACCCAGCTGGGAGCCAGGGATTTCCTGGAAAAGCCAATTGCCCGGGAGCGGCTGCTGGTGGCGCTGCGCAACGTGCTCAAGCACCAGGCGGCCATGGCGGAGCTCCAGGAGCTGCGGGCGCAGCTGGGCCGCTACGACATGGTGGGCAGCGGGCCGGCCATGCAGCGCATCTTCTCGCTCATCCAGCGCACGGCGCCGTCCGAGGGCCGGGTGCTGATTACGGGGGAGAACGGGACGGGCAAGGAGCTCATCGCGCGGGCGCTGCACCAGCACTCGAAGCGCAAGGGGCAGCCGTTCGTGAAGCTCAACTGCGCCGCGGTGCCGCACGAGCTCATCGAGAGCGAGCTGTTCGGCCACGAGAAGGGCGCCTTCACCGGCGCGGTGAGCGTGCGGCGGGGCAAGTTCGAGCTGGCCCATGAGGGCACGCTCTTCCTGGACGAGATTGGCGACATGCCGCAGGCGATGCAGGCCAAGCTGCTGCGCGTGTTGCAGGAGGGCGAGCTGGAGCGCGTGGGCGGCGCGGAGACGCTCAAGGTGGACGTGCGCGTCATCGCGGCGACGAACAAGAACCTGGAGGCGGAGATTGCCGCCGGGCGCTTCCGCGAGGACCTCTACTACCGCATCAACGTGGTGCAGCTTCACTCGCCCCCGCTGCGCGAGCGGCGCGAGGACTTGCCGGACCTCATCAAGACGTTCCTCGACGAGGCCTGCGCGAAGAATGGACGCCGGCCGCTGACGCTGTCCCCCGACGCGCTGGCGGTGATGAGCGCCTACGACTATCCGGGCAACGTGCGCGAGCTGCGCAACCTGGTGGAGCGGCTGGCCATCCTGTGTGAGGGCCCCGTCGTCAGCCGGACGGACGCGCTGGAGCTGCTGCCCCGGGGCCGGAACGTGCCGCCGCCCGCCCCGGTGGAGGCGCCCGCGAGCC
>NZ_JABXEO010000150.1:0-8996 GCF_013372585.1 Myxococcus sp. AM010 | reverse complement strand
GCGCCACGGCGGGGGCATCGGGCGTGCGAGCCACCTGCTGCTCGAAGCGCGTGTGGAAGAATCCTCCACGCGGGACATCGGACGCGGTGCTGTTCCAGTCCACCAGCAACTGCTGCTGCTCCACCTCCGTGTGGAGGGGCAGGGTGGAGACCGGGACGTCCGGCGCGGCCACGGCGCCTTCGAGCACCATTTCGAAGTGCGCCACCAACTGCTCCGCCGTGGCGGGCTCGAACAGCTCCGTGCTGTAGATGAGCGCGCCCTGGTAGCCCTCTGGGAGACGGGACACCGCCAGCTCCAGCTCGAACCGGCTCATGCCATGGGCCGGCTCCAGCTCTCGCAGGGTGAGCTCTGGGAGGGAGAACTCGCCGGCCGGTGCGTTCTGCAGGGCGAAGAGGGCCTGGAACAGCGGCGTGCGGCTCAAGTCTCGCGACGGCTGGAGCTCCTCCACCAACCGCTCGAAGGGCACCTCCTGGTGCTCGTAGGCCCCCAGCGTGGTGTCGCGCACTTCCGCTAGCAACTGGCGGAACGTCGTCTTCGGGGAGATGCGAGCGCGCAGCACCAGCGTGTTCACGAAGAAGCCGATGAGGGGTTCGGTCTGCGTCTGACGGCGTCCGGCGATGGGCGAGCCCACCAGCACGTCGTCCTGCCCGGAGTGACGGGCCAGGAGCGCCTGGAAGGCCGCGAGCAGCAGCATGAACGGCGTGACGCCTTCCTGCTGGGCCAGGGCCTCCAGCGACTGACTGAGCGCGAGCGGGAGCTGCACCGGCACTCCGGCGCCGTGGTGATTCAGCACCGCGGGCCGGGGCTTGTCGGTGGGCAACTCCAGCGCGTGCGGCGCACCGGCCAGCAGCTCCTTCCACCAGTCCAGGTGGTGCGTCAGCGTCTCGCCCTGCATCCACCCGCGCTGCCAGACGGCGTAGTCGGCGTACTGCACGGGAAGCTCGGACAGGGTGACGCGCTGGCCGCGCCGGAAGGCCTCGTAGAACGCGGCCACTTCGCGGATGAGCACGCCCATGGACCAGCCGTCCGAGATGATGTGGTGCATGCAGAGCAGCAGCACATGCTCGGTGGGAGCGAGCTTCAGCAAGGTGACGCGGAGCAGCGGCCCCGTGGACAAGTCGAAGGGCCGTTGTGCGTCATGCGTGGCGTGCTTCAGCGCCTCCGCCTCCCGGTTCGCCCGTCCGTGGAGCGCCGAGAGGTCCACCGTGGTCAACGGCAGCGCGCGCGGTGGCTGGACGACTTGACGGGGCTCGCCCGCCTCGGCCTGGAACGTGGTGCGGAGCGCTTCGTGCCGCTCCACCAGGGCATTCACGGCACGCCGCAGGGCCTCGACGTCCAGGGCGCCGGACAACTGGAGCGCGGACGGCATGTTGTAGGACACGTCTCCCGGTTGGAGCTGGTCCAGGAACCACAGGCGTTGCTGCGCGAAGGACAGCGGCGCCGGACCGTCACCCTGCGCGCGCGTGAGTGGTGGCAGGCGCGTGGCGGAGGCGGCGGAGGACAGACGCGCCGCGAGTCCCGCCACGGTGGGCGCCTCGAAGAAGGCGCGCAGGCTCAACTCCACGTCGAAGTCGGCGCGGATACGGGCCACCACGCGCGTGGCCAGCAGGGAGTGGCCCCCCAGCTCGAAGAAGTTGTCGCGCCGTCCCACGGTGGGGATTCGCAGCAGCTCCCGCCAGAGCTCCGCCAGCCGGGCCTCCGTGGGCGTCGCGGGCGGCTCGGTGCCACGAGAGAGCGCCAACTGCGAGCCCTCCGGCGCCGGGAGGGCCCTCCGGTCCACCTTGCCACCAGGCGTCAGGGGCAGGGCGCTCAGCGACACGAAGGCCGCTGGCACCATGGACTCCGGGAGGCCCCGGCGCAGGTGCTCTCGGAGGGCGGACGCCTCCACCGAGGCCGCTTCCGGTTCGGACGACGGTACGACGTAGGCCACCAGTCGCTTGTCGCCAGCGGCGTCTTCACGGACCTGGACCACGGCGTCGTGGACCGCCGGGTGCGCGCGGAGGGCGGCTTCAACCTCTCCGGGCTCGATGCGGACGCCGCGGACCTTCACCTGCGTGTCGCCGCGGCCCAGGTACTCCAGGTTCCCGTCCCGGCGCCACCGGGCCAGGTCGCCGGTCCGGTACAGGCGCTCGCCTTCCACGAAGGGCGAAGGCACGAAGCGCTCCGCCGTCAGGTCCGGCCGCCCCAGGTAGCCGCGGGCCACGCCGCCGCCGCCGATGAACAGCTCGCCGGGCACGCCCGGGGGGACGGGCTCCAGCTCGCGATCCAGCACGTACAGCCGCACGTTCGTCAGGGCCCGGCCAATGGGGACCTCGCGCTCGGCTCCCTCGGCCTGCCGGGCGCCGGTGGACGACAGGTCCACGGACGTGGCCACCGCCGTCACTTCGGTGAGTCCGTACGTGTTCAGCAGCGGCACCTCGGCGCCGACGCTCCGTCGCCACTGGGCGACCCGCTCCGGGGCCACGCGCTCGCCGCCAGTCACCACCCACTTCAGTCCCTGGGGTAGGCGGGCGGTGCCGGCATCGAGGCTCGCCGTCACGTCGTGCCAGAACGCCGTGGGCAGGTTGAGCTGCGTCACACCCGCCGCTTCGCACTTCGCCAGGAACGCGCCGGGCTCGTCGAGCATGTCCGGCGTCCGGAGCACCAGCGTCCCGCCGCGCGTCAGGCACGGGTAGATTTCCTCCGCGCTCGTGTCCCAACTGATGGAGGCGAACTGGAGCACCCGGTCTCCCGGCGCCACCGGGAAGGCCGTCCACGCCGCGCGGGTGAAGTTCACCAGTGACTGGTGCTGGACGACCACGCCCTTGGGACGACCGGTGGAGCCGGACGTGTAGAGCACGTACGCCGAGGCCTCGGGGGGCACCGGGACCAAAGGCGCTTGAATCACACCGGTAGAAGGCTGCACCTCCGCGTCCAACCAGACGCGGCCCTCCGCTTCTCCCAGGCGCGCTCGGAACGCCGCGCGGGCCACGATGACCTGGGCGCCGCTGTCCTCCAGCATGAAGCGCAGGCGCTCCGCCGGGTACTCCGCGTCTAGCGGCACGTACGCCCCGCCGGCCTTGAGCACCCCCAGCAGCGCGACCAGCAGCTCCACCGAGCGCTCCACGCACACGGCGACGCGGTGCTCCAGCCCCACGCCCGCCGCGCGTAGGCGGAGGGCCAGCGCATTCGCCCGCGCATCCAGCTCCCGGTACGTCACCGACTCGGCGCCCGCCACCACGGCCAGCGCGTCGGGCGTGCGCGCCACCTGTGCCTCGAAGAGCGCGTGGACGCGCGCGTTCTCGGGCAGCACCTCCCGAGCGCCGTTTGACGCTTCGAGCAGGGCCCGGCGCTCCTCCGGGACCATCAACGGCAGCGCGGCCACGCGCTCATCCGGCCGGGCCAGGATGCCCTCCAGGAGCCGCGGGTAGTGCGACGCCAGCCGCCGGGCCGTGCCGGCTTCATACAGGTCGGTGCTGTAGTTGAGCGCCCCGCTGAAGCCGTCCGCGCCGCGGAGCAGGTCCAGGCTCAGCTCGAACAGGGCCACGCCCGTGTCCTCGCCCTCGGCCGGCCTCACCGTCAGGCCGGGCAACACGAGCTCGGGGACGGGCGCGTTCTGCAAGGTGAACAGCGTCTGGAAGAGCGGGGTGCGGCTCGTATCGCGCTCGACCTGGAGCTCCTCCACCAACCGCTCGACGGGGAGGTCCTGGTGCTCGTAGGCGCCCAGGGTGGTGTCGCGCACTTGCGCCAGCAACTGGCGGAAGGTCAGCTCCCGGCTGAAGCGCGCGCGCAGCACCAGCGTGTTCACGAAGAAGCCGATGAGCCCCTCCGTCTGCGCGTGGTGCCGTCCTGCGATGGGCGAGCCCACCAGCACGTCGTCCTGTGCCGAGTACCGGTTCAACAGCACCTGGTACGCCGCCAGCAGCACCATGAATGGGGTGACACCTTCACGCTGGGCCAGCGCCTCCACGGCCTGGCTGAGCGCCAGGGACAGCCGCACCGGCACGGACGCACCCCGGTTGCCGAGGAACGCCGGGCGCGGCTTGTCGGTGGGCAGCTCCAGCGCATGCGGCGCACCGGCGAGCTGCGCTCTCCAGAAGCCGACCTGCTGCTTCAGCGCGTCACCCTGGAGCCAGCCGCGCTGCCACACCGCGTAGTCGGCGTACTGCACGGGAAGCTCGGGCAGCGTGACGGGCTGGCCGGCATGGAAGGCGCCGTAGAGCGACGTCACCTCGCGGACCAGCACGCCCATGGACCAACCATCCGAGATGATGTGGTGCATGCACAGCAGCAGCACGTGCTCGGCCGGCGCCAGCTTCAGCAGCGTGACGCGCAGCAGCGGGCCCGCGGTCAGGTTGAACGGACGGCGGGCATCGGCGGTGACGCGCTTCATCGCCTCGGCCTCCCGCTGCGCCCGGTCCTGGATGCCGGAGAGGTCCACCGCGTCCACCGCCACGGCGTGCGGCGGGTGGATGACCTGGCGGGGTGCGCCCTCCTCGGTCTGGAAGGTGGTGCGGAGCGACTCATGCCGGCGGACCATTTCGTCCACGGCCCGCTGCAAGGCGGTCGCGTCCAAGGTCCCCGACAGACGCAGCGCCGTCGGCATGTTGTAGGACGCGTTGCCCGGCTGGAGTTGCTCCAGGAACCACAGCCGCTGCTGCGCGAAGGAGAGCGGCACCGGCCCGTCCCCGCGAGCCTGCGTCAGGGCTGGGAGCTGGGGACCGGATGAGGCGGACGACAGCCGCTCCGCGAGCGCGGCCACGGTGGGCGCCGCGAAGAACGCGCGCAGGTTGAGGTCCACGTCGAAGTCGGCGCGGAGGCGGGCCACGACCTGGGTGGCCAGCAGGGAGTGGCCGCCCAGCTCGAAGAAGTTGTCGCGGCGGCCCACCGCGGGGACGCGCAGCACCTCCTTCCAGAGCTCCGCCAGCCGGGCCTCCAGGGGCGTCGCGGGTGGCTCGACCTCGCGTTTGACGGCCATGTTCGAGACGTCCGGGACGGGCAGGGCCTTGCGGTCCACCTTGCCGGTGGCGGTCAGGGGCAAGGTGCCCATCAGCACGAAGGCGGACGGCACCATGTACTCCGGCAGCCGCTCCTGGGCGTGCTGACGCAACTGCTCCGCGCTCACGGGGGCTTCGGGGTCGACGACGACGACCACGTAGGCCACGAGCCGCTTGTCACCGGGCACGTCCTCGCGCGCCAGCACCACGGCGTCCTGGACCTTGTCGTGGGTCCGCAGCACGGCTTCGATTTCGCCCAACTCGATGCGGAAGCCGCGCAGCTTCACCTGGAAGTCGAGCCGGCCCAGGTACTCCAGCGTGCCGTCAGGCCGCCACCGCGCCTTGTCTCCCGTGCGGTAGAGGCGGGCACCCGGCGTTCCACTGAAGGCATCCGGGATGAAGCGCTCCGCCGTCAGTCGCGGCTGTCCCAGGTACCCGCGGGCCAGACCGTCTCCCGACAGGTAGAGCTCGCCCGCGATGCCCGCCGGAGCCACCCGCAGCCGCGCATCCAGCACGTACGCACGCGTGCCCTGGATGGGCCGCCCGATGACAGGCACGGGCGCGGAGCTGTTGCGGACCGACGCCGTGGTGGCGCAGACCGTGCTCTCCGTGGGGCCATAGGCATTGAAGGCCGTCGTGCGGTCCGTGCTCGCCAACTGCTTCCAGAGTGAGGGCGCCATGGCCTCGCCCGCGCACACGATGCGCGAGGGCACCTGGGCCTGCGCCAGCAGCCCCGCCTGGAGCAGGAGCGTCAGCTGCGCGGGCGTGCAGTCCAGCACGTCCACGCGCTGCTGCCCCAGCCACGCCAGCATGGCCTCCGGGTCCTTCCGCGTCTCCTCCGGCACCAGGCACAGGCAGTGTCCGTCCGCCAGATGGGCGAGCGGTTCGAGCGCGCCGTCGAAGTGGAGCGGGGCGTTGAGGCTGACCCGCTGCCGTGGGGCGCCCACCGCCTGGAACGCCTGCGCCGTTCCGTCGTGCATGGCGAGCAACGAGCGGTGCTGCACCATGACGCCCTTGGGCGTGCCCGTGGAGCCAGACGTGTAGATGACGTACGCGAGGTGCTCTTCGCGCACGTTCACCACGACGTTCCGCGTGGGCAGTGACGCCAGCGTCGAGGACTCGGTGTCCAGGCACACCAGATGCCGGACCTGTGGCTTCCAGGCCTCGGCCAGGTGCCGGAGCGTGAGCAGGACGGACGCGTCACTGTCCTTCAGGACGAAGGACTTGCGCTGCGCCGGGGACGCCGGGTCGATGGGGACGAAGGCACCGCCGGCCTTGAGCACCGCCAGCACCGCGACGATGGCCTCCGGCGTGCGCTCCAGGCACAGGCCCACGCGGACCTCGGGGCCCACGCCCAGCGTGCGCAGGTGCGCGGCGAGCTGATTGGCCCTCGCGTTGAGCTGGGCATACGTCAGGACCTGGTCCTCCAGCGTCACGGCGGGAGCCTCGGGCGTCCGAGCGGCCTGTTCCTCGACGCGGGCGTGGAAGGTCGCCTCGCGTGGACCGTCCAGCACCTCCAACGGCTGCGACGCCTCCTCCTTTTCGAGCGGCAGCGCGGAGACGGGGGTGTCCGGCGACGTCACGGCCTCCTCCAGCAGGACCTGGAGGTGCGTAACCAGCCGCTCCGCCGTGGCGGCTTCGAACAGGTCGGTGCTGTAGACGAGCCCGCCCAGGTAGCCCTCGGCCGCGCGGGACAGGACCAGCTCCAGCTCGAAGCGGCTGACGGTGTGCTTCGACTCGAAGCCCCGGAGGGACAGCTCCGGGAGCGTCAGCTCGGGGACCGGCGTGTTCTGCAGGGCGAACATCACCTGGAACAGCGGCGTGCGGCCCTCCTCGCGAGCGGGCCGGAGCGCCTCCACCAGCCGCTCGACGGGGAGGTCCTGGTGCTCGTAGGCGCCCAACGTGGTGTCACGGACCTGGGCCAGCAACTCCCGGAAGGTCGTCTCCTCACCGATGCGCGCGCGCAGCACCAGCGTGTTGACGAAGAAGCCGATGAGCCCCTCCGTCTGCGCGTGACGACGGCCGGCGATGGGCGAGCCCACCAGCACGTCCTCCTGTCCGGAGTACCGGTTCAGCAACACCTGGAAGGCAGAGAGCAACACCATGAAGGGCGTCGCCCGCTCCTTGAGCGCGAGCGCGTCCACGGCGTCGCTCAGGGCCGCCGGCAGTTGGA
Organism: Myxococcus sp. AM010; assembly: GCF_013372585.1. Classification (NCBI taxonomy): domain Bacteria; kingdom Pseudomonadati; phylum Myxococcota; class Myxococcia; order Myxococcales; family Myxococcaceae; genus Myxococcus; species Myxococcus sp. AM010. Next base: position 1,847 of record NZ_JABXEO010000150.1, on the reverse strand, counting down.
TGGGCGTGTTGGCGCCCTGGAGGGACGGCTGCTCCGGCCGCGGCTTGTCGGTGGGGAGCTCCAGGTACGGCGGCGCGTCCGCGAGCATCCCGCGCCAGTAGTCGAGCTGCGCTTCCAGGACCCGGCCCTGGAGCCAACTCCGCTGCCACGCCGCGAAGTCCGCGTACTGGAATGGGAGCGCGGGCAGGGGAGACGGCTGTCCCTGCCTGAAGGCGGCGTAGAGCGCCGCCATCTCCCGGACCATCACTCCGTTGGACCAGCCGTCGGTGACGATGTGGTGCATGTTGACCACCAGCACGTGCTCCGTCGCCGACTGCTTCATCAGGATGCCGCGGACCACCGGGCCCTTCGCCAGGTCGAAGGGGCGCTGGACCTCTTCCTGGACGCGGCGCAGGGTCTCCGCTTCACGAAGGTGGGCGCTGGCCGCACCCGACAAGTCCAGGACCTGGAGGGGGACCTGGGCAGGCGGGTGGATGACCTGGACGGGTGAGTCGCCTTCCATGCGGAACGTCGTCCGCAGCACTTCGTGGCGCGCGACCAGCGTGTCGAAGCTCTGCTGAAGCGAGGGCAGGTTCAGCACACCCGTGAGCTGGAGCGCCAGCGGGTGGTTGTAGGCACTGCTGTCGGATTCGCTCAACTGACTGATGACCCACAGCCGCTGCTGGGAGAAGGACAAGGGCAGCGGTGCGCGCCGGTCCGCGTGGGTCAGGGCCGGCACCGCGGCGGTGGGCTGCGTGGGCGCGTTCTTCTGGCCGTCCAGGTACGCCGCGAGTCCTGCGACCGTGGGGGACTCGAAGAAGGCGCGCAGCGGGAGCTCGATGCCGAAGCGCGTTCGCACACGCACCACGACCTGGGTGGCCAGCAGGGAGTGGCCTCCCAGCTCGAAGAACCCATCGTGGATGCCGACCCGGCTGACGCTGAGCACCTGGGCGAAGAGCTCGGCCAGGGCATCCTCCGTCGGCGTGCGCGGCGCCACGTAGAGGCCTCGCTGGACCGTGGGCGCCTCGGGGGCGGGGAGGGCCTTGCGGTCCACCTTTCCGCTGGGCGTCAGCGGCAGGACGCCCAGGTGAACGAAGGTCGTAGGCACCATGTGCTGGGGGAGCTGCTTCAGCAGGTGCGCCCGCAGTATCTCGGCCTCCAGCGGCGCCGAGTCACCCGTGACGTACGCCACGAGGCGTGCATCCCCTTGCGTCTCCTCGCGCACCATGGCGACGGCGTCGCGCACGCCGGGATGCGTGCGCAGCGCGGCCTCGACTTCACCCAGCTCGATGCGGAAGCCACGCAGCTTCACCTGGAAGTCCGCCCGGCCCAGGTACTCCAGCGTGCCGTCCGGCAGCCACCGCGCCACGTCTCCGGTGCGGTACAGGCGCGCACCTGGAATGCCGCTGAAGGCATCCGGGATGAAGCGCTCCGCCGTCAGTTGAGGCCGCTGCCAGTAGCCGCGCCCCACCTGCACGCCCCCAATGTGCAGCTCGCCCGGAATGCCCACCGGCGTCGGCTGCCCGTGCGTGTCCAGCACGTACAACACCGTGTTGGCGACGGGCCGGCCAATCGGCACCCGGTGGAAGTCCTCGCCGCGCGGGCAGGGCCAGTACGTGACGTCCACCGCCGCTTCCGTCGGCCCGTAGAGGTTGTGTACCCGCACTGGTGCGGGCAGCCGCGCATACGCCTTCTTCACCAGCTCCGCGCTCAGCGCCTCGCCGCTGCACACCACCCGCCTCAGGCTTCCCAACCCCTCCAGCCCTGGCTCCTCCACGAAGGCGCGCAGCATTGACGGCACGAAGTGCACCGTCGTCACGCCCTCCGCCTTCATCAGCTTCACCAGGTACGCCGGCTCCTGGTGCCCT
>NZ_JABXEO010000014.1:0-126032 GCF_013372585.1 Myxococcus sp. AM010 | reverse complement strand
CTCATCCAGTCAGCCGGCCTGGAGGGGCCCTGGGGACTGCCCTCCAGGGCAATCCGCCGTTCCTTGCCCATGGACCCGCCGCTGCCATAAAGACAGACCACCCCCATGCCTCCCATCGACCCCGCGCTCCGAGCCGCCCGACTGGCCCACACGTTCGTCCCCTTCAGTCAGCTGCGCACGGCGCGGTTGCTGCTGGGGCTGAACGGTCAGCAGCCGCTCGAGGTCCAGCGCAGGCTGTTCGGCTACGACCTGACATTGCAGGCCCACCGCAGCACGACGCACATGCTGCTGTACCTGCAGGGCGACGACTTCCTGTCGGACCTCCCGCTCATCGCGTCCCATCTGCGGCCGGGCATGGTGGCCTTCGACGTGGGGGCCAACATCGGCTACCTCTCCATGTACCTGCGCAGCCGCATCGGCCCGCTGGGACAGCTCTTCAGCTTCGAGCCCGAACCAGAGAACTACGCGGAGCTGGACGCCAACTTCCGGAGCAACCACCTGCACAACTGCCAGGCCGTCCAGGCGGCGGTGGGTTCGCGGGAAGGCGTCATCACCTTCGCCACGGGCCTCAACGGACACGTTCCCGAAGAAGGCGCGGAGGGCATCACCGTCCCGGTCGTCACCGTGGACGGCTTCGTCCAGAAGCAAGGCCTGTCACGCGTGGACTTCGTGAAGGTCGACGTGGAGGGCTTCGAGCTGGACGTGCTGGCCGGCATGCGGGCCACGCTCGAACGTCCGGACAAGCCCATCCTCTACATCGAGGTCCACGGACGGGGTGAGTATGCGCGAGCCGACCCTCGCCGCGTCTGCGAGGTGCTGGAGGGGCACTACAAGAACATCCGCGCCTACGTGTCCCCCGACGACTTCAAGGCGAAGCAGGGCGGCTTGCGCCGTCTGTGGGGCCGGGTGTCGCCTTTCGGTGACATTGAACAGGCGTGCCGGGTCGACCTGCGCGAAGTGAAGCAGCACGACACCCAGCGCTACCAACTGCTCTGCCTGCCTTGAAGGGCGCGGAGCAGGCACGCTCCGCAACGTCGGACCGGCGTCACTGCCCGCACTCTCCCTTGCATGGTGGCTGCTCGGAAGGCGTAAGGTGCCCGCCGGACCCAACCCGGAGGGAGGCAGCGAATGGACGCGCATCAGGGCCTGCACATCGAGACCCATCCTCGAGAAGGAGACCCGCTGGTTCGCGCCCGGCGGCCCGACCCGTGCGCGCTGGTGTTGTTCGGCGCCACCGGAGACCTGGCCCAGCGCAAGCTCTTCCCGGCCCTGTTCGAGCTGGCGCGAGACCACCTGCTGCCAGAGAGCTTCGCCGTCGTCGCCTTCAGCCGCTCCGAAGGGGACAGCGAGGCCTTCCGCGACCAGGTGAAGGCGTCCCTGCAGGAGTTCGCCCGCACCCAGCCCCTGGATGAGGCCATCTGGAAGGACTTCGCCCCGCGCCTGGAGCTCATCTCCGGCGGCTATGACGACCCGAAGTCCTTCGTGCGCCTGCGCGAGGAGCTCGACCGGGTCGCCCAGAAGTTCGGCACCCAGGGCAACCAGTTCTATTACCTGGCCACGCCGGCCTCCACCTTCCCCAAAATCCTCAACGGCCTGTCGGAGTCGGGGCTGCTCAAGCGCCAGGAGCAGGCCGACCCGCGCCCGTGGCAGCGGCTCATCATCGAGAAGCCCTTCGGCCACGATTTGGAGAGCGCCCGCGCGCTCAACCGCGAGCTGGCGGCGGTGCTGGACGAGCGGCAGATCTTCCGCATCGACCACTACCTGGGCAAGGAGACGGTGCAGAACATCCTCGTCTTCCGCTTCGCCAACGCCATCTTCGAGCCGCTGTGGAACCGGCAGCACATCGACCACGTGGAAATCACCGCGGCGGAGACGCTGGGCGTGGAGGGGCGCGGAGGCTTCTACGACGAGACGGGCGTCATCCGGGACATGGTGCAGAACCACCTGCTCCAGGTGCTCGCGCTGTGCGCCATGGAGCCGCCGGTGTCCTTCGGCGCCGAGGACATCCGCGACGAGAAGAACAAGGTCTTCCGCGCGCTGCGCCCGCTGGAGGGCCGCGAGGTGTCCCGCGCGGTGGTGGCCGGTCAGTACGAGGGCTACCTCCAGGAGAAGGGCGTGAAGGCTGGCTCACGCACGCCGACCTACGTCGCCATGAAGATGAACATCGACAACTGGCGCTGGGCGGGCGTGCCCTTCTATCTGCGCGCGGGAAAGAAGCTGAAGCGGCGCCTGACGGAGGTGTCCATCCACTTCAAGTCAGTGCCCATCAGCCTCTTCTCTGGAGAAGGCGCCACCTGCCAGCGGCTGCAGCCCAACGTGCTCACGCTGCGCATCCAGCCCCAGGAAGGCATCGCGCTCTCCTTCGAATCCAAGGTGCCCGGCGAGGACGTCAACATCGCGGGCGTCACCATGGACTTCAACTACCAGGAGACCTTCCAGCGGCCGGTGCCCGAGGCCTACGAGCGCCTGCTGCTGGACTGCATGCGCGGCAACGCCACCCTCTACGCGCGGCAGGACAGCGTGGAGCAGGCGTGGACCTTCGTGACGCCCATCCTCCAGGCCCTGGAGTCCGGAGAAGGCGGACCGGCGCACGGCTACGCCGGTGGCAGCGCGGGCCCGGACGCCGCGGCCGCGCTGCTGGCCCGGGATGGCCGCCGGTGGGCGGGCCTGTGACCACCAGCGCGCGCACGCACGTCGTGCCGACCGAGTCCCTGCCCCGGGAGGCCGCGGTGTGGATGGCGCGCGCGCTCCAGGACACGCTCGCCACCCAGCGTCGCGTCAGCCTGGCCCTGTCGGGTGGCGGCACGCCGGGGCCCGCGTACCGGGCGCTTGCGGCGCAGGTGCTCCCCTGGGAGCGCGTGGACGTCTACTTCGTGGACGAGCGCTTCGTGCCGCCCGACCACGCGGACAGCAACTACCGGATGGTGGAGGACACGCTGCTGCGCCCCTTGCGGCTGTCACCGTCGCAGGTGTTCCGCATGGAGGGGGAGCGCGAGGACCGCGCCGCCGCCGCCAGGGACTACGCGGCGAAGCTGCCTCCCGTCCTGGATGTCGTGTTGCTGGGCATGGGAGAGGACGGGCACACGGCCAGCCTCTTCCCCGGCCACCCCGCGCTGGAGGAAACCGAGCAGCGCGTCCTGGCGGTGGTGGGCCCCAAGCCGCCGCCCTGGCGGATGACGTTGACGCTGCCGGTGTTGCGGTCCGCTCGGCGCGTGCTGACCCTGGTGTCGGGGGCGGGCAAGCGGGACACGGTGCGCCGGGCGCTGGCGGGGGACGCGGGCCTCCCCGCCGCCCGGGTGACGAATTCGGAGTGGATGTTGGACCCCGCCGCCGCCGGGCGGTGAGGCTCCCTGTCGAAAACCTTCCAGGAGGAACCAACGATGAGTGAGGCAGCGGGCGCGCAGTTCGGCGTGGCGGGAATGGGCGTCATGGGGGCGAGCCTCGCCCTCAACATCGCGGACCACGGCTTCCGGGTGGCCGTATGGGACAGGCACGCGGAGCGCATCGACGAGATGCACCGCAAGCACGGTCACCCCGAGGTCTGGGGCACCGAGTCGCTGGAGGCCTTCATCCAACGGCTGGAGCGCCCGCGCAAGGTGTTGCTGATGGTGACGGCGGGCGCGGCGGTGGACTCCATGCTGGAGCGCCTCTTGCCGCTGATGGCGGAAGGCGACGTCATCATGGACGCCGGCAACTCGTGGTTCCTGGATACGCGCCGCCGCGAGGAGCAGTGCAGGTCCAAGGGCATCCACTTCCTGGGCGTCGGCGTGTCCGGCGGCGAAGAGGGCGCGCGCAATGGCCCCTCCATCATGCCGGGCGGCGCGCCCGCGGCGTATGAGCTGGTGCGGCCGGTGTTCGAGGCCATCGCCGCGAAGACGGACCTGGGCCCGTGTGTCACCTACGTGGGGCAGGACGGGGCCGGGCACTTCGTGAAGATGGTGCACAACGGCATCGAGTACGCGGACATGCAGCTGCTCGCGGAGACGTACGACGTGCTGCGCCGCGGGCTCGGGCTGGACGCGGACGCGCTTGCGGACCTGCTGTCCAAGTGGGACCACGGCATCGCTGGCTCGTTCCTGCTGGAGACCACCATCAAGGTGCTGCGGCAGAAGGACCCGGAGACGGGCCGACCGCTGGTGGACCTGGTGCTGGACAAGGCGGGCCAGAAGGGCACGGGCAAGTGGACGGTGCAGGTGGCGCTGGACCTGGCCGTGCCGATTCCGTCCATCGCCGCGTCGCTGGACGCGCGCATCCTGTCGTCCATGAAGGACGAGCGCGTGGCCGCCGCGCCGAAGCTGAAGGGCCCGGCGGTGCAGCTCAGCAAGGAGGAACAGGCGCAGCTGGCGGCGTGGACGCACGACGCGCTCTACGCGGCGCGCGTGGTGACGTATGCGCAGGGCATGCGGCTCATCCAGGCGGCTTCCCAGGAGTATCAGTGGAACATCCACCTGGCGGAGCTGGCGCGCATCTGGCGGGGTGGCTGCATCATCCGCGCGAAGCTGCTCACGCCGCTGCGCGAGGCCTTCCAGCAGCAGCCGACGCTGCCCAACCTGATGGTGTCCGACGCCTTCGCGCCGGTGCTGGAACGCATGGCGCCCGCGTGGCGGCAGGTGGTGGGCGTGGCCACGCGCGTGGGCATCCCCGTGCCGGTGTTCAGCGCGTCGCTGGCGTACCTGGACAGCTATCGCACGGCGGAGCTGCCGCAGAACCTCACCCAGGCGCAGCGCGACGCCTTCGGTGCGCACACGTACCAGCGCAAGGACCGACCGGAGGCGGGCTTCGTCCACACGGAGTGGGGCAAGTAGTCAGGGCCCGGTGCTTCCCGGGCGCGCGCGTCACGGCGCTCGGGACGGCCTCTGGGCGGTGCGCTCTGTCAGCAGCGCGCCGGTGCCTCCCTCATCGGAGACCGAGCAGATGAGCGTCCGGTGCGAGGACGCGTAACCCCGCACGTAGGAGCGCGTGGCGACGCAGAGCGAGGCCACGCCGCTCGCCGCGCCGACATCTCCGAAGGCAATGGCGGGGAGCACGAGCCGGCTCTCCACGAAGTCGACCTGCTCATGGAGAAGCTGCTGGGCATGGCCCCAGACGCGCGCCTTCCATTCCTCACCGTTGAGGTCCAACAGGAGGTCTCCCCGGAACGGCTCCCGGACTCCGGCGGCCTCCAGCGTTCGCTGGACAGTCATGGAGAGCTTGCGTCCCCACTCGGGAGCCAACTGACTCCGGGAGCGGACAGGCGCATCCTCCTCCGAAGGCGCGTCGGGTGCGTCCTGAACCACGGCGGCCAGGATGCGAGACTCGGCCCGAGCTCCCCGCTGCCCCGCGTTCAGGGCCCGCTCCACCAGCACACAGGCCGCGGACTCGCTGGGGCACAGCCCCACGGGACGCTCGGACGTCTTGAGCCGCCCCTCGCGGATGAGGAGGTTGATGCTGGGGCGGTCCAACCAGGAATCGGTGCCCAGGATGAGGACGCGCTCCATGCTGCTGCGCGTGAAGAGCGCTTCGGCCCGCTGCACCGCCGTCGCCACGCCATGGGGCCCGCCGGTGATGAAGCCACCTGGAATCATCTGGAGCGGCAGTTGCGTCAGGCGCGCGAGCAGGTCCGCGCAGTAGGCCTCCAGCAACGCGGGGACCTCGGGGTCCGGCCAGAAGAAGCGCTCGAACAGGAGCGGGGGCAGCACCCAGGCGACGCCCGTCGTCTGCCAGAAGCGGGCGTCCTCGCGGCCCGGCAACTGGCCGTAGTCCACCAGGTCCTCCAGGGCCGTGACGGCCATGCGGACCCAGGTGCCCGACTGGATGAAGCCATTCGTGTAGCCCTCGATGGGCGCTCCCGTGACGGGCGCCTCGAGCTCGGCTTCGTCATAGGCAACCACCTGGGCCAGGGGGTGGCGCCACGTCAGGCCGGCGCGCTGCGCGGCGCAGCTGGTGACCACGTCGAATCCCAGGCTGGACACCATGCCCAGGCCACTGATGACGATTCCCGTTGCTGGAGGCATCAGCGTTTCGACTTCTTGCTTGGCTTTCTGAAGGAGCTGAAGGGCTCGGGGACGCGCCAACTGTCCGGGGCGGGCAGCTTGCGCAGGTGGAACCTCCGCGCGACGTCGGGCGCCAGCGGATGGTCCGGCGCCACGGTGAGCCCGGCGCGCTGGGCCAGCTCGATATAGGCCAGGATCTCGGTGGAGACGTGCGCGGTGGTGGCGGCCTCGTCGGGGTTCTGCGTCTCTTCGCGGCGCGCCTTGTCGTAGGCCTTGCGCTTCTGGTCGATGAGGGCTTCGAGCCCTTCGTCAAAGCGCTGCTGGTCCTTGTCGATGAGTCCCCAGCAGACGTCGAGATGCGGGTCGGGGTTCTCCTCGGTCAGCCTGGCGAAGAGCTCCAAGTCGGGCAGCAGCTCCTCACGCGGGACGTTTCCAAAGAAGAACGCCATGGGCAGCCACACTGCGAAGAAGTCCTCTTCGTATTCGCGCGTGGTGTCGGGCTTGCGTGGGCACAGCGGGGCCATGGCCCGCGCGGCCTCATCGTCCCGGCAGGCGACGGCGTCGAAGAAGGGCTCGGCCTTCGAGGTGAGCTTCTCTGCGTCGGGCGCGGTCGTGAGGAAGTGCAGGAAGGCGCGAGCGCTCTTGGACAGGTATGCGTAGAACGGCTCCGGGTCGCTGGTGGCCAGGAGCGAGCCCGTCGCGATGCGCCGATGGAGCAGGCAGATGTACGCGTAGTTCTGCAGCGCGGGAGGCGCGGCGATGACGCGCGGAAGCAGCTCCTCGAGCGCGGTGCCTGAGTTCTTGATGGCGATGGGGAGGAAGTTCGGCTTCATGTCGTCAACGCGGGTGAATGGCCAGACGCGCATTCTACGTCCGGGTCCGTCATGTGTCGCTGGCCTTGGCCGCAGGCCCTTGACCCTCCCGGATGCGTCCGGGACACTCGATGGCGCAGGCACCCTTCAGCTCGGGACCAGGCCATGTCGAAGAAGAAGGACACGGGGCATTTCGGGGACGCGGAACTCAACGACCTCCACCTCACCGTGAAGAGCACGACCGAGGGTGGCGCCTGCCTCACTGGCCATACGGGTGACTTCTCCGGCTTCAAGAACAAGGTCTCCTGCAATTACCGATATCAGGCCTACGAGCAGGCGGACAGCCACGGGGAAATCAAGGAACGACTGCACCGCTACAATGAGCACCCGCCCGAGCGGCGCCTCCAGACCTCCGCCTACCGGGCGAACAAGGGCGGCATGACGCCCGACCGCTACTGCGCCCACCTGGACATTCCGGAGCCGGGAGACTGGGACATCGGCGGTCCTCCGCGCGCCATCAAGCGCCGGACCTTCGCCAAGGGCAAGGTCCGCATCCCAGCCGGCTACAACTTCACGCAGGACACCTGGCCGTACTGGAACAACGCCCACCACTTGATTCCGAAGGGCACGTTGGACTCAGTCATCCAGAAGCAGGAAGCCAAGGTCAGCAACATGATCCAGAAGGCCCTGCTCAAGGCCAGGTACAACATCAACCACAAGAAAAACATGTTGCTGATTCCGCAGGACCGCGAGGTCGCTGCGCTGCTCAACCTGCCACGTCATATCCAACTAAAGGATGACGATACGTCGTCGCTTCCGGCAACATGCACGGACCACCCTGTCTATAACGACATGGTGGACCGAATGAACACCGGCCTCGACAAAATCATCAAAGACTATAAAAACATTTTCGACCAAGCCAAAGAAGACGAACACGAAATTCCAGATACAGAACTCGACAAATCGCGTCTGGAAAACCTCTCCACCGAACTCCTTGAGCTAATCCTATCCTGGGGACGAACCGGAGGAACCGGCCCCTCACTCGACAAGAAGTCGACTCAACTCCTCAAGAAGAACTCACTCTAACATCAAAACAAGACAACCGTCAATGAAATACCACCTCATCCACCTAATGCCTCGCGAAAATAGAAATTTCTGCTTCATCGACGACGAACCTGAAGGGATTGGGATAAAATCATACAAACTCGGGAAGGGCCTTCCTCTCGGCAGCGACTATCCACCGAACGCCCGCGTCTTCATGACCGACCGCCACAAAGGAATCCAGGTATCGGACCTCATCGAAAACGCATGCAACCTGCTCATCATCAGCAAAAGAGTCAAAGAGGTCATCGAGCGTGTCAACAAAGCGCCCACGGAGTACCTCCCCCTATCCATCTACAATCACAAGAAGCGTGCGGCCTCAACTGACTATTTCATCATCAACCCACTCGGCACATTCGACTGTCTCAATTTGGAGACCTCGGACATCGTGTACCACAACGACAAAGTGGTCGACGTCCGCAACTTAGTGCTCGATCCGCAGAAGCTTGAGAACGCACCTCACCTGTTTCGGGTCCAAGAGGATTCCTACACCTACATCATCAGCGAACAACTTCGGCAGGAACTGCGCACATTGGACCCACTCCCAACTAACTTTTTCATTACAGAACTTGAGCAGGTCCCATCTCACACCAGGCCCACCTCATCAACCGTCTGACCTGCCTCACAGAAGCGGCGACGCGTCCTACACAAACACAAGAACCGGCTCCACACCCAAGCTTTCAAACCACGCAAACCGCAATTCCAATCGAGACCGGATGAACTACTACCTCATCCTCCCAATGCCCCGACAGAAGCTCGAGTACTCTTTCATCGATGAACCCCCTGAAGGACTCGGGCTCAACAGGTACAAGGTTGGTCACGGCGAAAGGCTGGGTGCCGAGTACCCGGCAGCCACTCGGGTCTACATGACAGACCGGTACCAGGGCATCCAGGTTTCCGACTACGTGGAAAACGCTTGCGGCATGCTCATCGTCAGCAAGCGAGTCAAAGCGGTGTTTGAGCGCGTCAACCAAAGTCCTGTGGAGCACCTGCCACTGGCCATCTACAATCACAAGAAGAGACCCGCCTCCACAAACCACTTCATCGTCAACCCATAGGGGTCCTGGACTGTTTCAACCTGGACGCATCGGACATCAATCAATTCAAAGACAAGATCGTCCGCGTCCAAAGTCCTGTCCTCGACCCAGCCAAGCTCAAGCACCATCTCTTCCGGATGCGCGAACACTCGTATTCGTACCTGATGAGCGAAGTCATGGTCCAAGCGCTGCGCACGCTGAGCCCGCGCCCAACCCATTTCCTGCTCGACCTACTCGACCAAGTACCGGCGAAGTCCGCACATCCCCAGCCAGCATGACACAATGGCTGCCCATGACTGAATAGTCATGGCGCGCTGCATCTTTCACAAACACCGCACATCAGGCATCATTGAGGCTCTCTATCCGGAGCCTCGACCATGACGCTGGATGCCGGAGCGAAGCTGCTGCATGCGGTACGTGAGTTGGCCCCTGCCCTCTCCGCTCGCAGCGGGGAGATTGAACAGGCACGGCAGCTCCCCCTGGACCTCATCGCCACGCTGAAGGACCTCGGCGTCTACCGGATGCTGGTCCCGCGCAGCCACGGAGGACTGGAGCTGGACCTCGTCACGGGCCTCGACGTCCTCTCCGAGCTGGCCCGCTCGGACGCCTCCACCGCCTGGACGATGATGATTGCCTCGGAGAGCCCCCAGCTCTTCGCCCTCCTCCCCCGCGAGGAGTTCGACGCCGTCTACGCCCCGGGGCCCAATGCCACCGGAGGCGGCGCCTTCAATGCCCAGGGCAAGGCCGTGCAAGTGGACGGCGGTTACCGCGTCACCGGTCACTGGAACTTCGCCACCGGCTGCCGCACCAGTGAATGGCTGTTCGGCAACTGCGTCGTGCTCGGCCCGGACGGCAAGCCCCGCCCGGGCCCCGCCGAGGGCCTGCCCGAGACGCGCGCCATGCTGCTGCCCGCCAGCGAGGTCCGCATCATCGAGCACTGGGACGTGCTCGGCCTGCGCGGCACCGGCAGCCACGACATCGCCATTGACGCCTTCGTCCCCCTGCAACGCACCTTCGACATCTTCACCGGCCAGCCCTGCGTACCGGGCGCCAACTTCGTGGTGCCGGTGCTCCACTACGCCATGCACATCGGCGCGGTGGCGGTGGGCATCGCCCAGGGCGCGGTGGATGACCTGCTCGCCCTCGCCCGCTCGGGCAAGCGCCGGCTGTACGCGCGCACCTCGCTGGTGGACTCCCCCGTGTTCCGCAACCGCCTGGGCCGCGCCGAGACAGGCGCCCGCGCCGCGCACGACGCGCTCCGCCGCATGGGCGAGGTGTTCTGGGAGGCCTGCCAGGAGTCCCCCGTGAGCGCCTTCGGACTCGCGCCCCAGGTGTCCTCCACCCTGACCTGGGCCGTGGAGACGGCCGCCGAGGTGGTGACGGCCTGCTACCACGCGGGCGGCGCGACGTCCGTGCGCGACGGCGCCTCGCTCCAGCGCCGCTTCCGCGACATCCACACCCTCACCCAGCACGCGGCCGTGGCGGAGGGCTGGTTCACCCAGGAAGGCAGCGCCCTCCTGGGCTTCCCCGTCCTCTTCGAGGCCTGAAGCGCGCGGACCTACGCCCGCGTGGCGCGCAGCTCCGCGCGGCGAATCTTCCCGCTCACCGTCTTCGGCAGCTCGGTGACGAACTCGATTTCGCGCGGGTACTTGTAGGGCGCAGTCGTCCGCTTCACGTGCTCCTGCAACGCCTGCGCGAGCGCCGGGGATGCCGTATGCCCCGGCGCCAGCACCACGAAGGCCTTCACCCGCTGGCCAATCTTCTCGTCCGGCACACCGATGACGGCCGACTCCGCCACCGCGTCGTGCTCCAGCAGCGCGGACTCCACCTCGAACGGCCCCACGCGGTAGCCCGACGTCTTGATGACGTCATCCGCGCGCCCCACGAACCAGAAGTAGCCGTCCGCGTCGCGCACGGCCCGGTCTCCCGTTACGTACCAGTCGCCACGCCGGCACGCAGCGTTGGCCGCGTCGTCCCCGAGGTAGCCCTGGAACAACCCCACGGGCCGCTCGGGCGCCACGCGCACCGCGATGTCCCCCTCCTGCCCGTCCGCCACCTCCTGACCCTGGTCGTCGATGACGCTCACCGTGAAGCCCGGGGACGGCTTGCCCATGGAGCCCACGCGCGGCGTCATCGAGGGGAACATGCCCACAATCATCACCGTCTCCGTCTGCCCGTAGCCCTCGTGAATGTGCAGCCCGGTGGCGTCCTTCCACGTGTCGATGACCTCCGGATTGAGCGGCTCGCCCGCGCTCACCGTGTGGCGCAGCGAGGACACGTCGAAGGCCTTCAAGTCCTGGAGCACCAGCGCGCGCCACGCGGTGGGCGGCGCGCAGAACGTCGTAACCTGCTGCGTCTCCAGCACCTTCAGCAACTTCGCGGGCTCGAAGCGGCCACGGAAGTCATAGACGACGTTGCACGCGCCCTGACTCCACGGCCCGAAGAGCTTGCCCCACGCGCACTTGGCCCAGCCGGTGTCGCTGAGCGTCAGGTGCCGGTCCTCCGGCGTCAGGTCCAGCCAGAAGCGGCCGGTAATCACATGCCCCTGCCCGTAGCTGGCCTGCGTGTGCAGCACCATCTTCGGCATGCCCGTGGTTCCGGACGTGAAGTAGATGAGCAGCGGCGCATCCGCGCGCGTGGGCTCGAAGGCCGCGCCCGCGTCCGCCACACCGGACGCGTAGCGCGCCCACGGCGACGGCGCGCCCTCGCCCACCGACACCCAGGTGCGGCCCCCCTTGCCCGCCGTCCCCACCAGGCCGTCAAAGCGCTCCAGGCAGCTCATGTCCGCAATCACCACCTGGGCCTCCGCCACCTCCAACCGGTAGCGGATGTCCTTCGGCGTGAGCATGGGCGTGCCCGGCACGAAGACGATGCCCACGCGAATGCAGCCCAGCACCAGGAACCACCACTCCGGCACACGCGGCATCATGATGAAGACCCGGTCACCCCGGCGCAGCCCCTGCTCCGCCAGGAAGCGGGCCGCGTGCAACGAGCGCCGCCGCAAGTCCTCCCACGTGAAGCGCCGCTCCTGCCCCGCTTCGTCGGACCACAACAGGGCCAGCGCCTCCGGGCGCTCGGCGGCGTACCTATCGATGACGTCGGCCGCGAAGTTGAAGTGCTCGGGCCGCTCCCACCGAAAGTCCCGGCGGGTGGCCTCGTAGTCCTTCATGTTCCGAGGGGGTGACAGGGGCATGGCGGCCGACTCCTGGGCGGAAGAAACCAACCGCGAGAGCCTGCCACGCCGCGCCAGGTGCGTCCTCCGCGAGTCCCGCGTTCGCCCGGTGCCGGACACGCGCCCGCGCGAAGCCCACAAACGCAAGCGGCCGGCCCTGTCACAGGCCGGCCTCGCGCGCGACTTCATCCGAAGCGCGCGCTCAGTTGATTTCAGCGCACGGGAAGAGCGTGTTGTACGCGCCACACGTGCGCAGCGTGGCCAGCAGCAGGTGCTCGGCGTTGGCCGCGCGGCCGGACGCCTCCTCGCTCCGGGCCCGCTCACGCTCGGCCAGCAGGTTGAGCCACGGGTCCCTGGAGCCATGGGCGTAGCGCTGCAGGGCCTTCAGCGACTCCGCGTCCCGGGCGGCCTCGCCCGTGTGGAGCAGCGCGCCGACGTACAGGTCCGTCTCCTGGGAGACGCGCAGCCGCTCCAGCAGGCCGGGGACGGACTCCCCTTTCACCAGCCGCGCATAGTCCTCCGCCAGCGGCGCACGCGCCTGGAAGTCATGAGCCGCCACATCCCGGACGTAGTCCTGGAGCACCGTGCCTTCCCCCAGCCGGTCCAACGCCGCGGCGAGCGGCAGCAGCGAAGCCACCGCGCCCGCCGAGGTGGCCGAGCGCACCACTTCATAGAGCGCCGCGCGCGTCACCGCGGGCTGCTGGTGCACCAGGTACGACGCATCCGCCGTCTTCTCGGTGAGCTGCGTCCACGTCTCCCGCACCTGGCGCCGCCACCGGGCGGCCTCCGCGTCACGCAGCGCGCGCATCTCCTCCGCGCGCTTCTCCGCGGCCACCTTCCAGCCCGCCTCCTGGCCCGGCAGCGACGCGACGTCGCGGAACGACGCCTCCGCCTGCTTCAGCAGGCCCAGGCCCCGCAGCGCCAGGCCCCGGTTCCACAGCGCCTGCGCGTGCCGCGGCTCCTGGCGCAGCGCGCCGCCGAGCAGGTTCAGCGCCTCCTCCCACCGCTGCCCGCTGAGGGCCACCACCGCGCGGTCATTGTCCCGGTCCGCCGAGGCCGGTGCCCGCGACAGGAAGGACTCCGCCTGCTGCCAGTCCCCGCGCAGCGCATAGGCCGCGGCGATGCCCCGGAAGTCTCGCTGCTCCTCCAGCTCCGCCAGGGGACGCAGCGGCAACGGGTTCGCGGCGCCGGACGTGCCGCGCATCGGCTCGTAGGGCAGGAAGCGGTCCGCCATCGGGTGGCTGAGCCGCGCCTCCAAGGTCCGCACGTCCGCGCCCGCCAGCCACACGTCGGCGGGGGCCTCCGGCTGCGCCTGGAGACGGAACACACCCACCGCCGCCAGCCCCGCCGCCAGCGCCACCGGCACCACCGTGCGGGACACCCGCTGCATCCACGGCCGCAGCGGCGTCACCTTCGCGGGAGGCGGCTCGGCGACGCTGGCGCTCCCCCCCAGGGCGCGGGAGGCCAGCAGCTCCAACTGGAGCAAGTCCCTCAGCCCCGCCTCGCATTCGGGACAACGTCCCAGGTGCTGGCGGAAGGCCTCCGCGTCGGGAGCGGACAGCTCTCCGTCCACGAAGAGGTGCAGATTGGTGCATGGCGTCATCATGAGCTCGTGGCCCCCTGCTCCCGGGCTACCACCACCTGGGGCAGCAGCAGTTCCTTCAAATCCCTACGGGCCAGGGTGAGCCAACTGCCCACGGTGCCCACGGGAACATTGAAATGCTCGGCGATGGCGTTGTAGCGCTTGCCCGCCGCGTGAAGGCGGTAGGCGTCACGCAGATGAGGCTTCAGCCGCTCGATGGCCTTCTGGAAGGCGTCCGTGCTCACCAGCTCCCAGTTCTCCTGGGTCTCGTCTGGTGACATCGCCAAATCCTGTACCAGCGCCAGGTGCGGCATCCCCCGGAACTCCGTCCGCTGGCGGCGGCAATAGTCCAGGAAGCGGTTCGTCATCGTCGTACACAGCCACGCAGCCGCCGCGGAGTCCGTCCGGTCCTTCAGATGCTCGAACTCCGGCATCGCCCGTTCGAAGGTCTCCTGGACGAGGTCCTCCGGCTCCAGGCTGGAGCGGGCACACAACCGGCGGGCCAGCCCTAGGAGGCTGGGCCGATGCTGACGGATGAACGCTTCAAAGCGCCTCCGCTCCCGGTTGAAGAGGTTGGACATTCAGCCCCACTCACGTGCGCGCCTGCGCGTTACCCAGTCAGAAACGCGCGGCGTTCCAATCCTTGAGAAGAAAAAGAAAGACCCGGGCAGAAAAATGCCCGGGAGGGTGAAAACCCCCGCCCGGGCCTGGCGCTTAGCGGGCCTGACTGGGGCTCGGATGCTCCGGCCCGGCCAGGGGAGAAACCGCGGGCGGCGGCAGCGGGAGCCGCTTTCGCGGGGCGACGCTGGCCGTGTCGCAGTTGACGTAGGTGTTCTTCACGTGGGCTTCGCCGGACTCGGAATCCAAGCTACCGGCCATAAGGGATTCGACGGGCGTCATGAGCGCTCGCACCTCGCGATGGGGATGGTCTGAAAGCTAGACAGGGGTGATACGGCAACACGTACAGTCCTTATCACGACACGCGCCAACCCCGCGCATCTGACGGGATGACTCGCGACATGGAATTCACGGAGTTCTGAATGAGCAGGGAAGACTCGCGCCTGGCATTGGAGTGGCACACCTGGCTGGCGGAGAACCTCGCCCTGGGCGTGAGCACGGAGGACGCGCAGCGGGTGCTGGTGGATGCGGGCGTGGAGGCTTCGCTGGCGCAGCGGGAGATTGCCGCGGCGCAGGCGCACCCCTACGTGGTGGCGGCGCGGCGGATTGGCCGGCGCTACGAGTGGCTGGAGGCGCTGGCGGACCTCTACGCGGAGCTGCACCGCCAGTCCGGCGCGGTGACGCTGGAGAAGCGCCGCGGGGTGAGCCCGGAGGAGTTCTTCACCCGCTACTACTTCGGTCACCGGCCGGTGGTGCTGCAAGGCTTCATGGAGGACTGGCCGGCGATGCGCCGCTGGTCGCTCGCGGACTTCCGGGAGCGCTTCGGGGACGTGGAGGTCGAAATCATGTCCGGGCGCGACGCCAATCCGGACCATGCCTCGCAGCCCGACAAACACCGCCAGGTGGTGAAGCTGCGCGACTACGTCCAGCGGGTGGAGACGGACGGAGAGACGAACGACTTCTACATGGTGCCGCGCAACGAGAACTGGAAGCGCGACGGGCTGGCCCGGCTGCGCGAGGACATCCGCGCGCCCGCCGGCATCATCGACCCGGAGCTGCGCCCGGACATGACGACGCTGCTGCTGGGCCCACCGGGCACCGTCACCCCGCTCCACCACGACAACATGAACGTGCTGCTGGGCCAGGTGATGGGCCGCAAGCACGTGCGGCTGGTGCCGTCCTTCCAGCGTCACCTCGTCTACCCGCGCCATGGCACCTTCAGCGCCGTGGACGCGGCGAGCCCGGACGCGGCGCGCTTCCCGCTCTACGGCGAGGCCACCGTCCTGGAGGCCGTGGTGGAGCCGGGCGAGCTGCTCTTCCTGCCCGTGGGGTGGTGGCACTGGGTGCGCGCACTGGACGTGAGCGCCACTGTCACGTTCCATCATTTCCAGCTCCCGGGAGGCAACACGCACCTGAGGACTCCGCAGTAGACGGCCGCACCGCGCGGACGCCCGCACTCAATAGGACTCCACGAGGATGACGTGCCGGGTCCACCCGGCACGGCTGTCCCGCTCCAACCAGCGCTGACGCTCGTCCCGCAGGGCCACCGCCGGCGCGGCGCCTTCACGGATGCGGCGCCGGACGCCATCGAAGAAACGCCCGGCGGCATCCGGGATATCCACCGTGGAGGCCAGCACCGCCCGCGCGCCCGCGTCGATGAAGGCCGCGGGCAGGCTGAAGGGCTCGTGGCTGGTGGTGGTGCTCGCCGCGCGTCCGGCGCTGCACGCCGCCAGGAACACCATGGGCGCCCCCGTGAGCTTCTGCTGGCGCACCACGTCCGCGGTGAGCGCGTAGCGGCCGCTCGTCTCCGGGGACAGCACCACCAGCGACGCGTCCGAGAGCGCCGGGTCCATGATGCCGTGGGCGTGGATTTCGATTTCGGTGGCGTCCCGCATGTCCGCCAGCACGCGCGCGGGCGTGGCGTCCGAACCGGACAGCACCTGCAGCGGCACCGCCTCCGGCTCCTGCGAGGGCAGCCACTGCGGCAGCCGCGGCAGTTGGAGCAGCGCGGGCGCATCCACGCTGGAGACGACGAGCCGCCGGGCCGTGGGCGTGGTGCGCGGCTGGGCCGTGCGGCCGAGCCGGAAGCTCCAGGGCACCTCCGGCGGCAACAGGTCCGTGCGACCGAAGACAGGCGGCCAGGCGAGCACGTCCACGCGCTCGCAGCCACGCAGCACCGCGCGCAGCCGCTCCGGCACCAGCCGCGAGGTGTCCGCCCGGCTGAAGGGCCCCTGTCGGTCCGGCTCATAGTGGCCCAGCACCTGGCCTTGCGTGCCACGCGCCACCACCACCGTGCGCTCGCCGTGCACCGCCGCCGCCAGGGCGCAGCGCCGAGGCACGGGCGTGCCGAGCTGCGCGGCCATCAGCTCCAGCGCCTGGGTGTACTCGCCCGCCTTGCCCGCGTCCGTGACGAGCGACGAATAGCTCAGCGCCCAGGCCTCGCGCGCCAGCGAATCTCCCCGAGGCAGCGCCTCCGCCTCGGTGAGGGTCTGCCGCAGCAGCGCCTGCCCCCGCGCCCTGTCGGAGTCCAGCAGGAAGCGGCCCTCCACGTAGCGGGCATACACCGCGTCGCTGGGCATGGGGTTGCTGTGGTTGGCCCACGTGAGGGCCCGCCGCAGCAGCGCCTCGTCCCCGGGCTTCGGCCGGGTGCGCGACAGTTCCGCCAGGTTGACGGCGAACAGCAGGCTCAGCGGCTCGTTCTCGCAGGCGGCGTTCGCGTCCACCTCGCGGCGCGCGTCGTCCATGCTGTTGTCCAGGTAGTACGTGTGAGCCAGGTTCTCCCGGGGCCAGACGCAGTTGCCGCGCCCGCGGGCGGACCACTCCTCCACATAGGCGCGCGAGCTGGCGAAGTCCCCGCGCGAGCGGGTGATGGCGGCCAGCGCCTCCAGGGCGGTGAACTCCATGTCCCACTCGCGGAGCTGGCGCGCCCAGGCCCAGGCGGTGCGGGCGTGCTGCTCGCCCTCGGTGAGACGCTGGAGGTCGGCGTAAAGGATGCCCAGCCGCAGCTCCAGGTCCACGCAGCGCGCGGACAGGCCGTCCTCGCGGCAGCGCTGGAGCGCGTTGAAGATGCGCTGCTCGGCCTTCCACCACTGGCCCTCGGCCGTCTCGCGGATGGCCTCCTCACGCTCGATGTAGAGGTTGAACCAGGGGTCGTTCTGGCGCTTCGCGCGCTCCACGACCTGGGTCAACATGCGGCGCGTGGCGCGCGTGTGCTGGGCCGTGCCCAGGAAGAGGTCGTCCTCTCCCGAGGCCAGCACCCGCTCCAGCAGCTTGTCCGGCTGGCTCAGCTTGCCGCGCACCAGCGACGCGTACTCGCGCGACAGTGCGCCGCGGCGCGTGAAGTTCCGGCGGCTCACCCGCTGGACGTAGTCCGTCAGCGTGGAGCCGCCGTGGCCGCGGTCCAGCTCCCGCGCCAGGGGCAGCAGGGCCAGGACACGCTCCTTCGACGGCGCCGCGCGGACCACCTCATAGAATGCCTGCCGGACGATGCCCGGGTCCTTTCGGGCCGCCTCCAGCGGAAGAGGTGCCTGAGGGTCATCCACCAGCGCCAGCGTGGCCTCGCGCGCTTCCTTCCACCGGCGGGCGCGCTCCATCGTGGCGTCGCGTTGCTCGCGGGCGTTGGCCTTCGCCTCGCGGCTCCAGCCCGACTCCCCCATCAGCGCCACCTGCTCGAAGGTGTCCGCCGCCTTCATCGTGAGCCCCATCGACTGGAGCACCAGCGCGCGGTTCCACATGGCCTGCGCATGCCTCGGCTGCGCCTTCAGCACGCCGTCCAGCAACCGCAACGCCTGCTCATGCGAGCCGCGGGCGAGGTACACCGCGGCCAAATCACTGTCGCGGTCCGGAGAGGCGGGCATGCGCTCCAGGAACGAGGCCGCCTGGTTCCACTCACCCTGAAGGGCATACGCGGAGGCGATGCCGGACAGGTCGCCCGCCTCCTCCAACCGGGCGAGGTCGCGCAGCGGAATGGGTTCGGGAGCAACGGGGCAGCCGCCCGCCGACGTGCGTGGCCGGTAGCGGTCCGCTTCGGGGTGCGTGAGCCGGGCCTCGATGCGTGACGCGGAGCGCCGCTCCGCCCAGAACTGCGCGGATACAGGTGCCCCGCTCCCCTTGGAGGGCGTGCGGGCAAGCAAGACGGTCAACACCAAGACGGGCGTGGCCAGCGCCAGGACCAGGACTTTGTCGTACGCCGGCTTCAACATACTGCCCCCTCGGGCGCCAACCCCCAAGCAGCCGCCCAACTACCGCGTTGTACACCATCCACCGTTCCCCACCGACTTCCGGCGGAGGCTGGGCAACCCGAAACAGCCGCCTGGCGCATCGCCACCCGCGGCATTTCGCCCGCTTTTTCCAGCCCACCTCCCCTACCGCCCGCCCACGCTCCGCTGGGTGGTCAGGCCGTGAACCAGGCGGCCTGACCTGGAGACGGCTTGCGCTGAAAACCTTGAGTGCAGGTCGTCCGCGCATCCCTCCGGAATCACTGCCTCCCAGGTGGAAAAAGCCAGCATGACGCCAGCGGCCCGCCCGTCAGGCCGCCCTCCACATGAGACGGCGGGCCCACGTCCCCCCGAGGGTTTGACGAGAGGGCACGAGCGGGAAGCAGCACGTCCGCCTGAGTGTCCTACCGCGCCAACCTGGAACGAAAGGACCTCGCTTGACGCAGCTGCTTCGACTTGCCGCCCTGGTGTCTCTGATTCCCTCGTTCGCCTCCGCGGACGTGGTGTGGAAAGGCGACTTCGAGACGGGCAACACCTCGCAGTGGACGCGCAGTCAGAGCGTCTCCAACAACCGTCTCCAGGTGGTGACGGATGTGGTGCGTGAGGGCCGCTATGCGCTGAAGGCCACGGTGCGCCAGGGCGATGACCCCATCAACGCCAGCGGCAACCGCAACGAGTTGCTCTACATCAGCCAGGAGAAGGCGGACTCCACCTGGTACTACAAGTGGAGCACCCTCTTTCCCGCCGACTACCCGCTCGATGACAGGTGGCAGGTCTTCGCGCAGTGGCACCAGGAGGGCTGCTGCGGCTCACCGCCGCTGGAGTTCTACGTGCGCGGCGAAGAGATGCACATGCGCGTGGGCGGAGTGAATGGCAAGGTGCTGTGGACGGCCCCGCTCAAGCGCGGTGACTGGAGCGACTTCGTGTTGCAGGTGAAGTGGTCGTCCGACGCGAAGAAGGGCTTCGTCCAGCTCTGGCACAACAACGAGGTCGTCGTGCCGAAGACCTCCATCGCGACGCAGTTCGGCAAGGAAATGAACTACCTGAAGCTGGGCCTGTACCGCGACGACGCCATCCGTCCCGAGGCCAGCGTGTACCACGACGGCTTCACCATGGCCTCGACGCTGGAGGAGGTCATGCCGCCGCCGGCCCCGGCGCCGGCCCCCGCGCCGGAGCCCCCCCTCCCCGCGCCGGAGCAGCCGGGTGAGGACGCGCCGGCCGAGGAGCTCCCCGACGCGCCCATCGTCCAGACGCCCGAGACGCGGCCGCAGACCCGCTGGGGCATCACCACCCCCGAGGAGCTCCTCTCCGGGGAGCGTCCGCCAGGCGCCGATGGGGCGCAGGGCTGCAATGCCTCCGGCGGCGGAGCGGCGGGTGTGCCCATCACCGTCGCCGCGGGCCTGCTCTCCTTCGCCGCGTTGTTCACCCGCCGCCGCAAGCCCGCCCGGGCTCGCGCCCACGCGAAGCGCTGAGCGGCCTGGTCATCGCGGGGCGTGTCGGTGCTCCGGCAGGCCCCGCGCGGCGAGGTCGTGAGTCAGGGCTCCTTGAGCAGGGGGAGCCCCGAGGTGACCTTCGCCAGCAAGGTCCGCAGCGTGGCGCGCTCCTCTTCGCTCAAGGGCGCCATCAGCGCGGCAATCCGCCGGTAGTGGTCCGGCAACACGCCTTCGATGAGCTGCCGGGCCTTGGGCGTGAGGCGCACCGTGTACATGCGGCGGTCCCCCGGATGGTCCTCGCGGGAGATGAGGGCGTCCTTCTCCAGCGTGTCCAGCAGCCCCGTCATCGTGGCCCGGCTGACGCCGGAGCTCTCCGCCAGGTCCGCGGGCGTGAGCCCACTCACGCGCTCCACCTCGTCGTCCTCGGTGGTGAGCAGCCGGACCAGCACCATGAAGCGCCCCATCGACAGGCCGTGACGGCCCAGGTGCGCGTCGTAGGCCCCCGACAAGTCGTGCGAAGCCCTCAGCAGGGCGATGCACGTCTCGATGGCGCTCGCGTCGAGCTCAGGGAAGCGCAGCGCCAGGCGCCGGAGCCGCTCGTAGCGCGGCAGCGCCGCGGGCGCCGGGGAAGTGGGAGATCGAGTAGGCACGGCACCGGCCTCGTAAGGCTCCTAATGGTTTTAGGCAATCAGAAAGGGAGCGACCTTGCACCGGGGGCTGGCGCCTGCTGGCCCGGGCGTTATGAACGGGCCGTGCTGGATGTGAAGGACGCGGCCGTGCAGGCGGCGCTGCGCCGCGCGTGCGAGGAGGTCGGCTTGCCGGACTCGCTGCGGGGCTGCGTGTATCCCCTGCTGCGTGACCCGGAGGGTGAATGGCCGGGCTGCTGCGGTGGCGGCTGCCACCCGTGTGCCTCCTCCCTGGTGGACGTGGCGATGCGCACGCTGGAGCTGCTCGGCACACCCCGGCGAGCGCCCGTGGTCGGGTGAAGTGAGGCCGGGCAGCGGCATAGGCTGCGGACATGAATCCGATTGTCCATGCCGAGCTGGCCTGGCTCGCGGCGCAGGGGCTGCGTGAGCGCAGGGACCGCATCCTCGTCACTTGCGCGGGACTGGCGCCGGACCTGGATGGGCTCACGCTGCTCGCGGGCGAGGCGGCCTACATCCGCTATCACCACGTCATCTTCCATGGCTACGTGGGCGCCATCGTCACGGCGGTGGCCTGCGCGGCGCTGGCGCGTGAGCGGCTGCGGGTGGCGGCATTGTCCCTGTTCGCCTTCCACCTGCACCTGCTCTGCGACCTCGCGGGCAGCGGCCCGGGCTGGCCCAGCTACTACTACTGGCCCACGAGCATGCGGGAGTGGTTCTGGCAGGGGCAGTGGAACCTCGCCTCCTGGCAGAACGCGGTCATCGGGCTGGCCACCACGCTGCTGTGTCTGGCGTGCGCGCTGCGCTTCCGCCGCACCTTCGTGGAGGTGTTCTCCGCCCGGTGGGACGCGGAGGTCACGCGCACGCTCCGGCGCCGGTTCCTCCGTGAGGATTTCGTGCGAGGACATAAGACGTCGGGCTTGTAGAAAGGTGCCCGGGGCATCCTGCCCCTCTCCGAGGCAATCTGCCCCGCCCAGGGTGGGACACGGCACACGCGTCCCCGAGTGAGGCACCACCCCGCCCCCATTGGCACAGCGGATGCTTTGCGTGAGCCCAAGGAAGCAAGGCCCGCCCGTCCCGACGGCCGGCGAGGGCCCGTGCGGCAAACGCCGCCTTCCTTGTTGCGGCACTCGCGGTACGTTGTGAGAACCCACCTCCGGTCCGTGCGCTCCCTCCCCCTCGAGGCGCACGGACCGGAGCAGCCTCTTTCGAACCGCCCGTGAGACTCGCCCGCAAGTTCACCCTCGCCCTCGTCCTGCTCGCCATCGCCGTCATGGCGGGCTTGCAGTACGTCCAGGTCCGCCGCGAGCTCGAGCGCTCCGCCCTGGACATGCAGCATGACCACCGGTTGCTCGGCCACACGCTCGCGGGCTCCATCGGCAAGGCGTGGCAGCTCGCCGGAGAGCGCGAGGCGCTCACCCTGCTCCAGCAGGCCAACCGCTTCCAGGAGCAGGTCCACCTGCGCTGGGTGTGGCTGGATGGCGGCCCTGGCACCCCGGCCCTCACTGGCTTCCCGCCGCGCCTGCTCGCGTCCCTGCTCCAGGGCAAGGACGGCTCCATGGTGGACCCCGCCGTGGACCCGGGCCTGCTGCATTCGTACACGCCGGTGCTCATCGGCAACCGGCTGGGCGCCATCGAAATCACCGAGTCGCTGGGCGAACAGCAGCGGTACGTCAACACCGTGGTCATGGGCACCTTCGCCGCCACCGCCGCCATGGCCCTTGGCTTCATCGTGGCCGCCATGGCCATGGGCCGCCGGCTGGTGGGCGAGCCGGTGGACCAGCTCGTGTCCCTGGCCCACCGCATTGGCCAGGGCGACCTCACCGCCCGCGTGCCGCTCCCGCAGCGCCGCGGCGACGAGCTCACCACGCTGGCCGGCGCCATGAACCGCATGGGCGAACAACTGGAGGAGACGCGCTCGCGCCTCGCCACGGAGACGGCCGCGCGGCTGTCCGCCGTGGACCACCTGCGTCACGCGGACCGGCTCACCACCGTGGGCAAGCTGGCCTCCGGCGTGGCGCATGAGCTGGGCACCCCGCTCAACGTCGTCATGGGCCGGGCGAAGATGATCTCCTCCGGCGAGGCGGAGGGCGAAGAAGTGGGCGAGTGCGCGCAAATCATCTCGCAGCAGGCCCAGCACATGACGGCCATCATCCGCCAGCTCCTCGACTTCGCGCGGCGGAGGAAGCCGCACCGCGCACCGGAAGACGTGCAGGGCCTGGTCGAACGCACCCTGTCGCTGCTGCGCTCCATGGCGGCGCGAAGCAGCGTCACGCTGGAGACGGACATCCCCGCGGGGCTCACGGTGGAGGTGGACGCGGGCCAGGTGCAGCAGGTGCTCACGAACCTGGTGATGAACGGCGTGCAGGCCATGAAGCAGCCGGGCACGGTGCGCGTCAGCGCGGCCCACACCCGGAGCACCCCGCCCCCGGACGTGGGCGGGCCCGAGGCGGACTTCGTGCGCCTGGACGTGGAGGACCAGGGCCAGGGCATCCCCGAGGACGTGCTGTCCCACGTCTTCGAGCCCTTCTTCACCACCAAGGACGTGGGCGAGGGCACCGGGCTGGGCCTGTCTGTCTCCTATGGGCTCATGCTGGAGCATGGCGGCTGGATTGCCGTGCGCAGCGAGCCCGGACGCGGTAGCTGCTTCTCCATCTACCTGCCAAGAGGTGAGGACACATGCCAGGCCGCGTCCTAGTCGTCGAGGACGAGCGCGAGATGCGCGCGATGTTGGAGAAGGGGCTCACGCGCCGGGGCTTCACGCCCGTGGCGCTCCCGTCCGCGGACGAGGCCCTGGTGCGGCTGGCCGCCGAGGACTTCGACGTGGTGCTCACGGACCTGCGCATGCCCGGCATGGACGGGCTCGCGCTGTGCGAGCGCATCGCCCTCAACCGCCCGGACATCCCCGTGGTGGTGGTGACGGCCTTCGGCAGCCTGGAGACGGCGGTGGCCGCCATCCGCGCCGGCGCTTACGACTTCGTCACCAAGCCCATCGACGTGGACGCGCTGGTGCTGGTGCTGGAGCGCGCCGTGCAGCACCGCGCCCTGCGGGAAGAGGTGCGCAGGCTGCGCCAGGAGCTGGGCCGGCGCGAGGACAGCGGCGCCGTGGTGGGTGAGAGCCCCGCCATGAAGCAGGCCTACGCGCTCATCGACCGCGTGGCGGACCTGGACTCCACGGTGCTGATTACCGGCGAGAGCGGCACCGGCAAGGAGGTGGCGGCCCGGGCCGTCCATACGCGCGGGCGCCGCAAGGAGGGGCCCTTCGTCGCCATCAACTGCGCGGCCATGCCGGAGGCCCTGCTGGAGAGCGAGCTGTTCGGCCACGCCAAGGGCGCCTTCACCGACGCCAAGGCCGCGCGCACCGGCCTGTTCGTCCAGGCCAACGGCGGCACCCTCTTCCTGGACGAGGTGGGCGAGCTGCCCCTCACCCTCCAGCCCAAGCTGCTGCGCGCCCTGCAGGAGCGCACGGTGCGCCCGGTGGGCGGCGACACCGAGGTCCCCTTCGACGCGCGCATCGTCGCCGCCACCAACCGGGACTTGGAGCTGGCCGTGGAGGAGGACCGCTTCCGCGAGGACCTCTACTACCGGCTCAACGTCATCGGCGTGGAGCTGCCGCCGCTGCGCGCGCGCGGCAACGACGTGCTGGCCCTGTCCCAGCGCTTCATCGAACAGTTCGCCTCGCGCACCGGGAAGCGCGTGCTGGGCCCGTCCCCCGCGGCGGCCCAGCGGCTGCTGGCCTACGGCTGGCCGGGCAACGTGCGCGAGCTGCAGAACTGCCTGGAGCGCGCCGTGGCGCTCACCTCCTTCGAGGAAATCACCGTGGACGACCTGCCCGAGCGCGTCCGCAACTACAGCCAGCCGCGCGTGGTGCCGGAGACGCAGGACGCCTCGGAGCTGGTGACGCTGGAGGAGCTGGAGCGGCGCTACATCCACCGCGTGCTGGAGGCGGTGGGCGGCAGCCGCACGCTGGCGGCGCGCATCCTCGGGGTGGACCGCAAGACGCTGTACCGCAAGCTGGAGCGCGACGACGGCACCCGCAAGGGCTGACGTCTCAGTCCACCTCGCCCAGGCGCACCTCGAAGAGGCGGGGCCACAGCTTGCCCGTCATGAAGATGCGGCCCGAGCCCGGCTCCACGGCGATGCCATTGAGCACCGCCTCCGGGCTGGTCACCTGCCCCGCCACCGCGCGCGTCAGCGCCGACGCGTCGATGACGCCCACCACCGTCCCCGTGGCGGGGTCGATTTCCAGCACGTCCGAGCTGTGCCAGATGTTGGCGTAGATGACGCCGTTGGCGCACTCCAACTCGTTGATGAGCTCCACGGGCTGGCCGCGCAGCTTCACCTGCACCGCGCCCACCAGGGCGAAGCCGTCGGGCTCGTGGAAGGTGAGCATGGTGCCGCCATCGCTGCGCACCAGCTTCCCGTCCCAGTAGCACAGGCCCCAGCCATCCCCCGCGTAGCGCGTGGTCCGCTCGCGCCGCGGAGGCAGGCCGCTCCAGGTGAAGAGCAGGCCTTCGGTCCAGGTAAGCTGGTACAGGCGCTCGCCGTCGCTGGCCAGGCCCTCCGCGAAGATGTTCCCCAGCCGCTCCATCCACACCGGCTGCGCGCTCTCCAGCGACAACTGCCGCAGCGTCCCCTGGTGCCCCGTGCTCTCGAAGAGGTGCCCCTGGTGGAACACCAGCCCCTGGGTGAAGGCATTCGTCGCGTGTGGATACTCACGGATGATGTGCGCCACGCGCCGCACGGGCTCCTGCACGCCGCCTCCCGCATCCGGCACCGGCCGGTTCGTGGGGCTGCAATGGCACGCCGCGCCCAGCGCGAGCAATGACAGCAGCCAGGTTGGAATCCGCATGAGACGCCTCGAGTGAAGCGGCTCGTGCGACGCCGACCGCCCCGCGCGAGCCTGGACCCAGGCCCGTCAGGGTGCAAGCACCCGTACCACCGCGTCCATCGGATTCAACGGCGGGCCCGCGACACCGGGTGAACAGTCGGGGCACGCGCGCCGTGAAGGCTCAGCGCGGAGGCGGCACCAGCGCCTCCACCGCCTCGCACAAGTCCTCCATGGCAAAGGGCTTGTTGAGCACGCGCGCCGCGCCGAGCAGCTCCGCTTCCTCGTGGAGCTGCGCATCCCCGAAGGCGGTGATGAGGATGACGGGCGTCGTCCAGCCCTCGCGGCGCAGGCGGGCCAGCACCTCGATGCCCGAGAAGCCGGGCATGCGCACGTCGGTGACGATGAGGTCGGGGACCTGCGTCTGCTGCGCGAGCAGTCCGTCCACCAGGGCCTTGACGAGCCCCGGCCCGTCCGGAGCTTCCACGACGTCATACCCGCGCCGGGACAGCGCTCGCTTCAGCAGGCTGCGCATCTCCGGCTGGTCCTCCCCCAGGAGGATGCGCGGAGCGCTGCGGCGCGCCACCCACTCCCGCGTCGACCGCGGCCACTCCCGAACCTCATCGCTGACCGCCGTGACTTCATCTGGCCCCATCAATCGTTGCTCCTTGGGTGTGGTGGGCACGCCCGGCACCTGGGCCCCTTCCTCGCTTGGGGACGGGGCGGCGCCCGGCGTCCCACGCATGAGCATCCCCCGTGCCACGCCGTGGGCCCTGGGCGGGGCACGTTGCCTCGGGGAGAAATGCCCCAAGCCGGGGCAGTTTGCCCCGGAACGACGGGGCACCTGGGGCACGCACGGCCCGTGGCCCCGAGGCATCCCGAGAGCGAAGCGCGTTGGCCCGCCACCTGCAATGCCTCCCAGCATCGGTTCGGGCGCGGGGCTCACACAAGAAACCCCATGGCGATGACCGCTGCTGACGTCGGGGGACAGTCGGCGGCCGGGCATCATCTTCCACCCCTCCAAGGTGGGACCTTTCTCGCGCAGGCCCCTCGCCTGAACCGGCATTTTCCCTCTCGATTGGAGAACGAACAATGACCTGCTCGCTCCCGTCCCGCCGCCTCCTCAGTGCTCTGGTCCTTCTTCCCGCCGCCACGCTTGGCGCCTGCGGCCAGGCCATTGGCTCCGCGTCCGCGGCGCCGCCCGCTCCCACCGCCCAGGTCGCCGCCGCTGCTCCAGCGCAGGCGGCGCCGCCCATCCAGAAGGCGCTCTTCAATCCGGCCGTGGCCGGAAGCCAGGGCGGCATCACCTCGCTGGCCCCGCTGGTGGACGCGGTGAAGGGCGCGGTGGTCAACGTGGAGGTGCGCGCGCGGCCCCGCAGGTCAGCCGCCATGCAGCGCCTGCCGCCCGGGATGGCGGAGCGCTTCGGCCTGCCGCCCGGCTTCGGCGGCGAGGGCAACGGCCCGGCGCGACAGGGCGCGGGCTCCGGCTTCATCATCGACGCCGCGGGCATCGTCCTCACCAACAACCACGTGGTGGAGGACGCCGACCAGGTGCGCGTGAAGCTGGACGACGGGCGTGCCTTCGACGCGGAGGTGATGGGGCGCGATCCGCTCACCGACGTGGCCCTGCTGAAGCTGAAGGAGGCGCCGGGCAACCTGCCGGCGGTGCCGCTGGGGGACTCGGACGCGCTGCGCGTGGGCGACGCCGTCATGGCCATTGGCAATCCCTTCGGCCTGGCGTCCAGCGTGAGCGCGGGCATCCTGTCCGCGCGGGCCCGCGACATCCAGGCGGGCCCCTATGACGACTTCCTCCAGACGGACGCCGCCATCAACCCCGGCAACTCCGGCGGGCCGCTCTTCAACATGAAGGGTGAGGTGGTGGGCATGAACACCGCCATCGTCGGCGGCGCCACGGGCATTGGCTTCGCGGTGCCCAGCAAGCTCATCCAGGCGCTGCTACCGCAGCTCAAGGAGACGGGCGTGGTGCGCCGCGGCTGGCTGGGCCTGGCCGTGCAGGACCTCACGCCGGACCTGGCGCGGGCGCTGGGCCTGGAGGCGATGAAGGGCGCGGTGGTGGCGGGCGTCAACCGCGGCAGCCCGGGCGAGCGCGCCGGCCTGCGCGAGGAGGACGTCATCACCTCTGTCAATGGCAGGCCGGTGGAGTCCGCGGGCGGGCTGACGCGCGCCGTGGCCCTGCTCCAGCCCGACAGCCGCGTGAAGGTGGACCTGCTGCGCGGCGGCAAGACGCAGTCGCTGGACGTCACCCTGGGCACGCGGCCCGCGCTGAATGGCGAGCAAGAGGTGCTCCCGCGCAACGCGTCCGCCTCCGCGCCGAGGCGACTGGGCGTGCAGCTGACGGAGACGCGGGACGGCGGCGCGCAGGTGGTGGCCGTGGAGCCCGGCAGCCCCGCCGAGCGCGGCGGGCTGGTGCCGGGCATGGTGCTGGTCCAGGTCGGCGACCAGAAAATCGCCAGCGTGTCTGACGCCGCCCAGGCGCTGACGTCCGCGAAGCCTGGCGCCGCGCTGCTCCTGCGCGTGCGCATGCCGGGCTCGGAGTCCACGCTGCTGCGCGCGGTGGAAGTCCCGGAACGCTGAACACGGTGGTGGGAAACCTTGGACCCCCGGGATGGTACGTAGACGCCCCCGGGGGTTCTGAAACCGGCGGACACCTGACGTAGAGTCCCCTGGTGCCGCGATGCCAGACATGCGGACGGCGCTGGGAAGGCTCCCATGCGCCGTGCCCGCCAGGACCGCCTCCCCAGGGAGAAACCCCCTCGCCGTCCCCCGTGCCCGCCGTTCCGGGCTACCAGGTGGACGGCGTCTTCGCGCAAGGGGGCTTCGGCGTGCTGCTGGACGCCCTGCGCGAAGCGGACGGTCAACGCGTGGCCATCAAGGTGGCGCGTGGGAGCAACGGGTTGGGCCGGGCCCAGCTCGCCCGTGAGTCGGAGGCCCTGCGGGTGCTCGGGCCACCCACGGTGCCCGCGCTCTATGAGACGGGCGCGCTGACGGGCGGCGCGCGCTTCCTGGCCATGGAGTACGTGCCGCTGCCCACCCTGGCGGACCGGCTGGCCCGCGCCGAGGGGCGGCTGCCCGCCGAAGAGCTGGCCGCCCGCGCGCTGGCCGTGGTGGACACGGTGGCCCAGGTCCACGCCCACGGGCTGGCCCACTGCGACCTCAAGCCGGAGCACTTCTTCGTCGATGAAGCGACGGGCCGCGTGCGCGTCTTCGACTTCGGCCTGGTGCGGGGCGCCACCACGGAGAGCGCCCCGCTGCCCAGCGAGGCCTCCACGCCCAGCGACGCGTCTGGCTTCGCCGGCACCGCGGAGTACATGGCCCCCGAGCAGTGTACGGGCACCGCGGACATCTCCGCGCGCACGGACGTGTACGCGCTGGGCGTCCTCCTCTACGAGATGCTCACCGGACGGCCACCCTTCTTCGGCCCCACCCCGGACGTGCTCCAGGCCCACCTGTCGCTGCGCCCACCGCCCCCGTCCGACTTCGCGCCCGTGCCGCCCGCGGTGGAGGAGGTGGTGCTGCGCTGCCTGGCGAAGGAGCCCGCGCGCCGTCCGGAGAGCGCCGCCGCGCTGGGCAGCGCGCTGCGCGAGGCCTTCGAGCACGCCCACCGCGCCACCGCGCCCGCGACGCCTCGGCCCGCGGCGCCGGGCGAGCCGCGCCCCGCCCAGGTGCGCCGCTCCGTCGCCATCCTGTTCCTCACCTCGCGCGCCAACCCCGTGTCGCTCCAGAAGGCCCTGGCCTCCTATGGCGGCCACCTGGCCTTCTCCGACGCCCAGCGCATCGCCGCCGTCTTCGACCCGGACGCGGGAGAGAACCCGGTGCGCCGCGCCATGCGCGCCGCGGAGGGACTGGCGGAGCGGGGCCTGTCGCCCAACGGCCTCGTGGACGTGTCCGCCGTCACCGTGCAGCGCCGCCCCACCGGCGCGCCGCGCTACCTGGGCGCCATCCTGTCCCGCGAGGACCGCTATCCCGGCGGGCCCGAGGCCCATGGCCTCCTGCTGTCTCCCGCCGCCGCCGAGGCCGTGCC
This sequence comes from Myxococcus sp. AM010, assembly GCF_013372585.1. NCBI lineage: Bacteria > Pseudomonadati > Myxococcota > Myxococcia > Myxococcales > Myxococcaceae > Myxococcus > Myxococcus sp. AM010. Next base: position 96,574 of record NZ_JABXEO010000014.1, on the reverse strand, counting down.
CGAGGTGCCCTGCATGGAGGTGCCGGAGCTGCGGGGGCTCCTGCGCCCCGCGCCGCCGGGCGCCGCGCCCCGTCCGGACATCACCGTCCTCCAGCTGGGCAGCGAGGTGCTGGTGGGCCGCGAGGCGGAGCTGGCCGAGCTGCTGGAGAGCGCGCGCTCCGCGGTGGGGGGCGCCACGCCCACCATCGTCACCGTCCTGAGCGAGCGAGGCCTGGGCAAGAGCCACCTGGCCGCCACGCTCGCCCGCCGCCTCCACCTGATGCTGCCCCACGCGCGGGTGTACAGCTCGCGCTCCCGGGAGCCGGTGCAGGGTGACCCCGACGGCACCCTGCGCACGCTGCTGCGGTGCGCCCTCAACGCCTTCGAGCGCGACGACACGGACACCGAGCAGCAGACGCGCGCCGCCATCCTCCAGCGCCTGGGCCCCACGCTGGGCACCGAGCTGTGGCCCGGCGTGGCCGCCACGCTGGGCTGGTACACGCCTGGGGGCCCGGAGCTCCAGAGCTGGGCCGCCGCGCCCGGCGCGCTGCGCTCGTTGGCCATGCGCGCCGCGGGTGAGCTGCTGGCCGCCAATGCCCGCGAGCGCCCGCTGTGCCTCGTCCTGGACGACGCGCACTTCGCGGAGGAGACGGCGCTGGACGCGCTGGAGTACGCCTGCCTCGCCGAGGCCAGCGTCCCGCTGTGGGTCTGCGTGCTGGCGCGCCCCGGCTTCGAGAAGAGCCGCCCCACCTGGGGCACGCGCGCCGCGAAGCAGGCCACGTTGTCCCTGCCGGCGCTGGCGGTCGACCAGGCCCAGGCCCTGTGCCGCCTGCTGCTCAAGCCGGTGGAGAACGTGCCCGCGCAGGCGGTGGAGCGCATCGTCGAGCGCGCCCAGCACGTCCCGCTCTATCTGGTGGAGCTGGTGCGCGGCCTCAAGCGCCAGGGCCTGGTGCGCCAGCGCGCGCCGGGCGGGAGCTGGTACCTCGTCACGGACGGGCTGGAGAAGGTGCCCGAGCTCCGGCTGGTGGAGTGGCTGGCGGACCGTGAGCTGGGCGCGCTGCCGCCATCGCTGGCCGCGCACGCGCGCCTGTGCGCGATGCTGGGCACGGACTTCACCGCGGCCACGGCGGAGGGCGTGGTGCGCGAGCTGGAGCGCGAAGGGGCCGCGGGCGGCTTCCCCCTGGACGCGGGCCACGCCACCCGGCGGCTCCTGGACTCAGGCCTGCTGGTGTCCCACCGCAACGAAGGGCTGAGCTTCCGCAACGAGCTGCTCCGCGAAGCCGTGGCCGCCAACCTGCCCGCCGCCGAGCGTGAGCGCATCCACCACGCCGCCTACCGCTACTTCCTCAGCGCGGCCGGGGCCGTTGAGCGCCAGCGCCTGCCCCGCCTGGCCCTGCACGCGGCCGCCGCCGGGCGTCGCGACGAGGCCGCCGCGCTCTCCATCGACCTGGCCGAGTCCGCCCGGGGCCGCCACGCCTTCCTCGACGCCGAGGCCATGTACACGCGGGCGCTGGAGCTGCTGGAGCCCACCGACGAGCTGCGCTGCCTCACCGCGCTGCGCGGCCGGGGCCTGATGCGCATCCGCATTGGCCGGTATGACGACTCGCTGGCGGACTTCGCCGCGGCCCGCGAGCGCGCCCGCCGCCTGGGCCACACGCGCACGGAGGTAGAGCTGCTGCTGGACGAGGCCATGGCGCTGGACTGGGTGAACGACTACACGCGCAGCGAGGCCCGCGCGCTGGAGGCCCAGCACCTGGCGGCCACCGTGTCCTCGCCCTACGTGCAGGCGCGGCTGCTGCTGGCGCTGGGACGCGCCCAGTTCCGCAAGGGCGAGTGGCAGGAGGCGCGCATGCCGCTGGAGGCCGCCGCCGAGCGCGCCCGCCGCCTGGGCGACGCGGGCTACGAGACGCAGGTGGTGGCGCAGCTGCTGCTGGCCGTCATCCTCCCCAACCTGGGCGACATCGACGAGACGGAGCGCGTGCTCACCGAGGTCATCACCGCCTGCACCGAGCGCGGCGACCTCTTCCACCTGGGCAGCGCCATCAACAACCGGCGCAACTTGTGGGTGGCGCGCAAGGAGCTGACGCGGGCGCTGAAGGACCAGGAGCGCTTCATGCACCTGGGCCGCGAGCTGGGCATGGTGGGCTGGGAGTACTTCGCCGAGCACAACCTCGGAGAGCTGCACTACCAGGCCGGCGACGCCGACGCCGCGGCGCCCCACATCACCCGCGCCATGGCCCTGGAGCGGCGGCACCCGGAGGTGGCGTCGCGCCCATGGGCCCTGCTGCTCCAGGCCCGGGCCCTGGCCTGGATGGGCCGGCACACCCGCGCCCGCGAGGTGCTGGCCCAGGTGCGGCAGGTGATGGCGGAGGGCCCGCCGGGCGTGGAGCTGAGCCCGTCGGAGGAGGTCCTCTTCTCCATGGTGGAGCTGGCCACCCGCGACGCCGCCCCCGAGGCGTGGTGGTCCCTGCGCGAGCGCTCCGCGCAGGTGTCCGTGGAGCAGGAGCCGCTGGAGGTCCTGGAGATGATGGGGCTGGCGGCGCTGCGCCGGGGCGACCGGGAAGAAGCCGCGCGCGTGCTGAGCGAGGCCCTGGAGCGCGCGCGGCACGTGCCCAACCTCATGGAGGGCCGCATCCGCCGCTCACTGGCGAAGGTGCGCGAGCCCTCGCCGGCTACGTGAGGCCGAAGGCCATCAGCGCGGCGATGAGCACGCCCGCCAACGACTCGCCCGCGATGGCGCCCGCCGCCAGCGTGGACGTGTCCCGGTCCGCGGCCAGGGGCCAGCGCCAACGCGCCGCCGCCAGCCCCAGCGCGCCCAGGCACAGCGTCACCGCGTAGTAGGCCGGCAGGATGAAGCCGATACCCAGCGCCACCGGCAGCGGCAGCCACCGCGCCGCCTGGCCACGAGACACCCCGGTGAGCAGCGCGCCCACGCCCACGGCCACGCAGGCCGCCAGCGCCGCGTGAGGCGGCAGCCCGTCCAGCCCCCGCACCGCCACCTCCGCCACCGCGCGGAACTGGTGGGCGAAGGGCGCGGGCAGCGCCTCCGAGCCCAGGCCATGCGCCCTGGACAGCAGCAGGTACACCGGCACGCCCACCACCGACCCGGCCAACACGCCCACCAGCTGCGCGACGAGCTGGTGGCGCGCGGAGGCCCCCAGCAGGTGCCCCGCCTTGAGCGACCACATGCTGACGCCCGTCTGCGCCGCCGCGCCCGACACCACCGCGCCCGCGGCGACGTTGGGCGCCATGGCCCCCGGCAGCAGCGCGCCGAAGATGACCTGCGTCACCTGCCCCATCTGCGTCACCGGAGACACGTCCACCTGTCCAGCGCCGCGCGCGCACACCGCGCACAGAGGCAGCACCAGCACCAGCGCCAGCAGCATGTACGGCACGCTGAGGCCGAACAGCGCCGCGCCCACCACCGCCGCCAGCACGCACGCCACCAGGCCCACGCCCAGCGCCCAGCGCGGCACCGCCGCGCCCCGCCCCAAACTGCCCACGTCCCGCGCCGCGCTCAGGAAGTCACGCGCCTGCGCCAGCAGCGCCGCCAGGGCCGAGCCCACCATCAGCCCCACGCCCGGCCACGTGAGCCAGGCGGAGAGCGTCTCGTAGCGCGTGTCCGCCAGCACGCCCGCGCCCGCGAGCCCCGGCGCCAGCACGCCCCACGCCACCGCCGCGCCCACCAGCATGCTCAAGCCCAGGCGCGGCCCCGTCATCATCCCAATGGCCAGCAGCATGGGGCTCCACCCCACGCCCCACGTCAGCGACGCGGCGGGGAGGCCCGCCAGCGTGCCGGGCAGCGCCGTCATCCCAGGCAGCCACTTGAGCGAGTCCCTCGCCGCGGTGACCGCCACCGCCACCGCGCCAGCGCCCGCCAGCAGCCGTCCACGGCCCGCGCGGACCGTGTCGCCCGTGGACGCGTGCATCGCGGTAATCAGCTCCGCGGTGGCGATGCCGGTGGGAAACGGCAGGGCCTCCTGGGCCACCAGCCGCCTGCGCAACAAGTGCGCGGCGAGCACGCCCAGCACGCCCAGCGCCACGCTCCACACCGCCACGCCCCAGACCGGGACGGAGGTGCCCAGCAACGTCAGCGCGGGCAGCGCGCCCAGGAGGCCCGCCGCCGCCGGCATGGCGCCCACGGACGCCGCGGCCGTCTGCGTGAGGTTGTTCTCCAGCGGCGTATAGGGAACGCCGCGCCTGCGGGACACCGAGGCCAGCGCGCTGAAGCCCAGCACCGCGGCGGTGACGGAGCCGCTCTCCCACCAGCCCGTCTTCAGCCCCATGTACACGTTGGTGACGGCCAGCAGCCCGCCGATGAGCAGGCCCATGCCCAGCGCGCGCGCCGTCAACTCCAGCGCCGCGGGGCGCTCCGTCACCAGGGACAGGGAGGGCGCGGCCTTTGAAGGGGCCGCTCCAGAGAGGCCGCTCTCCGGGTGGCTCATCGCCCCGCCTCGGCGGAGCGGCCCACGAGCTCGCGCAGCTGCATCAGGTCCAACGGCTTGGCAATCTTGGCGTTGGGCACGTCACGCAGGAAGGACACCGTGCGCGGTGTGAAGGCGCCACCCGTCATGAACACCATGCGTCCAGCCTGCTCCGGGGCGCAGCGGCCCAGCTCGTGGTACAGGTCCATGCCCGTCATCCCGGGCATCATCACATCACAGAGGATGAGGTCGAAGCGGCCACCGTCGCTCACCAGCCGCAGCGCGGCCTGGGCGCTGTTCGCGGTGGCCACCTCGTGGTCCGCGGCCAGCGAGCGCTGGAGCGACAACGTCACGTTGGGCTCGTCATCCACCACCAGGATGCGCGCGCGCGCGTTGGCCTGCATGGCGGCGGACAGGCGCGGCAGCACCTCCAGCTCGCGCGTGGCGGCGCACAGCACCACGCGGAACGTGCTGCCCCGGCCCTGCTCGCTCTCCGCCTGGATGGAGCCGCCCATGGATTCGATGATGCCGTGGCAGATGGACAGCCCCAGCCCCGTGCCCACGCCCACCGGCTTGGTGGTGAAGAACGGGTCGAAGATGCGGCCCAGCACCTCCTGGCCCATGCCCATGCCCGTGTCGCGGACCTCCACCACCACCCGGTCCTTCTCTCCGGCGCGGATGACCACGCGAATCTCGTGGTCCACGCCCGGCGTGCCCTCCTCCGGAATGGCCTGCGCCGCGTTGAGCAGCAGGTTGAGGAACACCTGACACAGCCGGGACTCGCTGGCCTCCACCGGCGCCACCGGCTCGAACTCCGTCACCAGCCGCGCCCGGTGACGGATGACGTTGTCCGCCATCTTGCACGCCAGCTCCACCGCCCGGCGCACGTCCACCGGCATCAGCCGCGCCTCCTGCTCACCCCGCGAGAAGACCTTCAGGTCGCGGACGATGGTGGCGATGCGCTCGGCGCCCTCCGCCGTCTCACGCACCAGTTGCTGCAACGACGCCACGGGCGCCGCGGGCGCCTGGCTCTCCAGCCGCTCCAGCCCTTCGCGGATGAGGTGCAGGTTGACGAGCATGTAGGCCAGCGGGTTGTTGATTTCGTGCGCCACGCCCGCGCCCAGCGTGCCCACCGACGCCAGCCGGTCCGCCACCACGAGGTGCGCCTGGAGCTGCTTGCGCTCGGTGGTGTCGCGGTGGACCATGATGTTGGCGATGGCGCGCCCCTCGCTGTCGCGCAGCGGCACGACGACGGACTCGCACCAGCAGGTGGTGCCGTCGCGGCGCTTGAACTCCATCTCTCCGGACCAGCGCCCCTGCTTGTCCAAGGCGGTGAGAATCAGGCCGGTGAGCCGGTCGGGCTCGTCCGGGTGCAGCACGCTGAAGAGCGTCTGGCCCAGCGCCTCCGACTTTTGCCGCCCGAACATGCGCTCGGCGCTGGAGTTCCAGTCGATGATGCCGCCGCCCAAATCGGTAATCACCACGCCGTCGTAGATGCTCTCGAAGATGAGCGACTGGCGGTGCAGCTCCTGCTCGGCCAGCTTGCGCGCGGTGATGTCCATCACCGTGCCCGTCACCCGCGCCGGCGCGCCCGAGGCGTCACACAGCACGTCACCCTTGCAGGAAATCCACCGCCAGCCGCTCCCCTGCGGCTCGATGCGGTACTCCACGTCCACCTGCGTCTTCTTCTCCAGCGCGGCGCCCAGCACCTCGCTCACGCGCGGCAGGTCCGCCGGGTGCACCACCTCCGACAGCTCCATGGCGCGGCCGGACAGCTTCCCCACGGGGAGCCCCAGCAGCCGGTCCACCTGCTCGCTCCACGTCACCCGGCCGCTCTGCGCGTTCCAGTCCCAGATGCCCACGCGCGCGGCGGTCAGCGCCTGGCGGAGCTGCTCCTCGCGATGCTCCAGGACTTCGCGCTTGGAGAAGCGGAACACGGTGACGGTGCCGATCTGCAGCCGGTCCCCCTCCATCAGCTCGGCGGTGCTGACGGGCACGCCGTTGAGCAGCGTGCCGTTGGTGGAGTCCAGGTCGGTCACGTGGCAGGCACCGTCGCTCGCGCGGACGATGCGCGCGTGCTTGCGCGACACCCCGTGGTCGTCGATGCGCACGGTGACCTCGGAGCCGCGGCCGATGATGTGCTCGCCCGGGTCCAGGCGATAGGCCTTGCCGATGGCCGCCGGCGTGGTGGTGCTGATGAGGATGAGACAGGCTCCCGTGGAGGACGGTGGCGCCAAGGCAAGCCCCGCGCACGTCGTGAGTTCGTCCAGCGTCGTCATGTCGCAGCCCCCCGGCGCCCGCCCGAAGCCCCGCTCACCCGCCATCCCCGTTCTCCCCGTACGAAGCGTCACGCCCCCTGAATCCCATCAGTGCCAGGGCCCCTCCGTCCAATCCCCCCCGACTCCAGGGCAGCAGACCTTCCGCCAGCGAACACCCCGCGGGACGCGCCCACGTCCTCCCCGGTGGGTGGCCAACGCGCACACCGCGATGCCGCGGCGCGGCGGGAATTCAATCCGGCGTCAGCGCAGACTCCCTGGGGAAAGGTGTAAGGATGAGGCACCCCATGGCGGCGGACTCCGAGAGCACCTTTCGCATCCAGGCCCGCGCGGACCTGCATGCATCCGAGCGGTCCCAGAGCGACCCTTCGCGTGCCCAGCAAGGCCCGGGCACGCTGGCCGGGGAGTACGTCCTCAAGGCGCTGCTCGCCTCGGGTGGGCACGGCAGCGTGTACGAGGCGGAGCACCGCATCCTGGGCCGGCGGGCCGCGGTGAAGGTCCTCCACCCGCACCTGGCGGACCAGGGGGAGATGCTCAAGCGCTTCGTGCGCGAGGCGCGCGTGGTGAACCAGATTCGCCACCCCAACATCGTGGATGTCTATGACTTCGGGCTGATGCCGGACGGCAGCCCCTACTACGTCATGGAGCTGCTCACCGGCCGCACGCTGAGCCAGGTGGTGCTGGAGCGCGGCCGGCTGTCGTCGACGCGCGCGCGCGCGTACCTGGAGCCCGTCTGCGGCGCGCTGGAGGCCGCGCACCGTGCGGGCGTCGTCCACCGCGACTTGAAGGCCAGCAACATCCTCGTCGTGGAGGAAGGCGAGCACCCCCGGGTGAAGCTGCTGGACTTCGGCATCGCCAAGCTGCTGCACGCCGAGCCTTCGCAGGAAGGGCTCACCATCGCCGGCCAGCGGCTGGGCACCGCGCACGCCATGGCGCCCGAGCAGTTCCGCGGCGGCCCCATTGGCCCGCACACGGACATCTACGCGCTGGGCGTGCTGCTGCATCAGCTCATCACCGGCCGCTATCCCTTCCAGTGCGAGGACCGGATGGAGCTGGAGCGGCTGCACCTGGAGGCGCCCGCGCCCCGGCCCAGCGCCATCGCCGCGGTGTCCCCGGCGGTGGACGCGGTGGTGCTGCGCTGCCTGGAGAAGGACGGCGGCCGCCGCTTCGGCAGCGTGACGGCCTTCCTCGCCGCGCTCAGCGAAGCGGCCGAGGAGCCCGTCCAGCCCACGCGCCGCACGCGGCTGGCGCTCGCCGTCCACGCCGAAGTCGTGCTCGCCGCCTCCGCCCAGGATGACGACGCCGTGTACGCGGTGCTCGCGGACGTGCTGGATGGGCTGGAGCAGGGCCTGCGCGGCGGCGGCTTCCTGCTGGCGCTCCAGTCCGGCACCTCCCTGCTGGCCGTGCACCCGCTGGACCACGGCGCCCCCACCACCGAGCGCACCGAGTACCTGCGCGAGGCGGAGCGCACGCTGCGGGTGCTCCAGGACATGGCGCAGAAGCTGGCGGACCCGGTGAATGCCCGCGTCCACCTCTGCCTCCACCTGGGCCAGGCGGAGACGCGTGGCGACGCCTCGGAGTCCGAGGTCGTGGGAGGCCCCGTCACCGACGTGGGCACCTGGCGCCTGCGCACCGCGGATGGCTTCGCGCTCACGCCGGCCGCATCGCTCGCGTTGGAGTTCGACGAAAGCGATTAGCTGGCGGAAAGCCCGTATCCGCTATCACCTTGCGAGCAAGTAGGAGCGCCGTCGTCGCCCATGACACACACCAGGTGTCTCCGGGCAGACCCCTACCCGAATTTTCCCGCCGAGCCATATTTTCTCACGACTTGAACACCGTCACACTGGCTTCATCCATCAGCGACAGTGTTTTAGTTCGTGGGAGCTGGAGCTGATGGCATCCGGGGAGCTGGCATTGCTCGCTCCCTGAAACGGGGGAGAGCCATGCATTTCATGCCAGCGTCTCTGTCTGGAATCCAAATCAATCCCTGCCTGAAACACCTACGCCGGCCGCGCATCGCCGGGGGGCTATTGAGCCTGGCGCTGGGATTCGGAGGCGGGGCATGTGGTCCAGCGGAACCCGAGGGTGATACCTGGACGCTGTCCGAAGCCCGCACGGCGGCCGAATCAGGCAACGGATTGTCGACCAATGGCTTATCAACCAACGGCCTTTCAACCAACGGGCTGTCCACCAATGGCTTGTCAACCACCGGGCTCTCCTCGGCTGGGTTCTCCAACTGGTTCAACCAGGACCCCATCCAAGCCGATGAAATCATGCGTTACATCATCCGGTGCGCGGCGAAGGAGAATCAGCAGCGCAAGTACACCCACCCGGTGACGGGGGTGAAGTACACCTGGGAAGGAGGCCTGGGTCTGGCACACAACTGGGCCACGGGCGCACCGGCGACGCCCCAGGAGGAGGAGATTGTCTCCGCCTGCCTGGCGGCCCACGCGAACAAGTTCGGGCTCTCCGTCGCCATCTCCGTGCTGGGCCGCAACGCGCGGGGCGGCGCCCTGTCGTACACGGAGCAGGAGCTGTCGACGTTCAGCGAGCGGGAGGCGTGCTTCTTCGGCAACCTCTTCGACGGCACCGGCGTCTTCGCCGCCACGGACCGCGGCTACCTGCGCGAGGACGAGAGCAGCGTGCGCGCCTGCGGCCTTGCCTCGAACCCCGCCCAGGCGGACTGCCTGCCCATCATCCACACGGGCACCTGCGAGTCGCTCTGCCAACGCGCCGCCACCGACGCCCTCCCCTTTGACTGGGACGCGGGCAAGAAGAACCCGCCCTCCACCGGCGAAACGCCCTACTACGAAACCTGCACGTACAACGGACGCGCCTTCCAGCCGCTCACGACGCGCCTGCAGCCGCGCGACATCCACCGCTGCGGAGATGGCGTCTGTCAGTTCACCGAGCGTTGCGGCAGCGGCGTCGCGGCGGGAAGCTGCCAGGCGGACTGCGGCACGTGCCCCGACTGAAGCAGCGGGTGCTCGGTTGGAACACACCGTCTCCGTCCTGCGGCGCACGCTGTCACCCCCCTTCCGTCCCTTGCCCCTGACCGCCATGACAGTGTTGACTACGCGGGTCTGTCGCGACTCGTGGCTCTTCCACGAACAGACACCACACCGCTGGAGCCGGACGCGATGACGCTGCGAGCGAGGGTGATGCTGATGTCCGCGGTGGCGCAGCGGCGCGGAACGCTGCGGCGGGCCTTCGACACGCTCCAGGCCCCTGCCATGAATGGCGCGCGGCTTCGCGCGCCGCAGCCCTCCACACGGGAGGCGGCGCTGCTGGAGGAGACGGTCCGTGAGCGGACCGCGGCGCTGGAGGCGGCCAACGTCAAGCTGTCCCGCAGCCTGGAGCAGCTGCGCGCCACCCAGGCGCAGCTGCTGTTCGCCGACCGGCTGATTGCGCTGGGCCGCATCGCCGCGGGCGTGGGGCACGAAATCAACAACCCGCTGGCCTTCATCCTCAGCAACCTGGAGTACATCCACCAGGAGCTGCAGCAGAAGGAGCACCTCTCCGAGCAGGACCGGCAGGAGGTGCTGGAGGCGCTGGCGGAGACGCGCGACGGCGCCGAGCGCATCCGCCTCATCGTCCGTGACTTGCAGACGCTGTCACGCGCGGAGGACGTGGGCACGGGCCCGTCGGACCTGGCCTCGGTGGTGCGCACGGCGGCGAAGATGGCCATGCACGAGCTGCGGCACCGCGCGCGGCTGGTGGTGGAGTGTGAGGGCCTGCCGCCGGTCCAGGGCAACGGCGCGCGGCTGGGGCAGGTGTTCCTCAACCTGCTGCTCAACGCGGCGCAGTCCATCGTCCCCGGCGAGGTGGAGAAGAACGAGGTCCACGTCGTCGCCCTCGAGGCGAAGGCCGGCCGGGTGGCGGTGGAGGTGCGCGACACCGGCTGCGGCATCTCCCCCGAGCACCGCGAGCGCATCTTCGACCCGTTCTTCACCACCAAGCCCCTGGGCGTGGGCACGGGCCTGGGGCTGGCGGTGTGCCATGGCATCGTGACGTCGCTGGGCGGCACCCTGACGGTGGAGAGCGCCCCGGAGCGGGGCAGCATCTTCCGCGTCACGTTGCCCGTGGCCGGCGCCTTCGCCCAGGCGCCTCGCGCTCCGCAGCAGGCGGACGCGGTGGCTTGAGCGACTCCGGCGCCAGGCTCGCATCGTATGGCGTCATCCCCTGCATCGGCGGCGCGTAGAGGTGCAGGGACACCGCCCCGCGGCGGGACGCATTGTCGATGCGGTGGATGGTGTCCGGGAACTCCAGCAGGAGGTCGCCCTCGCTCGCCCCCACGATGACCTGGGGCACCAGCCGGTCCCCCGCCCACGCGAAGCGCGTCTCCCGCAGCAGGCCCCGCACCAGCCAGGAGGCGCCCCCGGAGCCGCCATGGTCATGGACGCGGGACGCCTGCCCGGGGAGCCAGGAGACGAGCAGCAGCTCGCACGCGGGCGTCCGGGCAAGCGTCTGCCGCGAGTAGCCCGAGGGCTCGAAGCGCACCAGCTTGTCCAGCAGTCCCCAATCGAGCTTGCTGGAGCGCAGCCGCTCCACCAGCCACACCAGGGAGACGACGTCCTCTGTCTGTTCCGGCAATGGCCAGCCGAGCAGCGCCCGCGCCACGGCGCCGTGCTCACGCTGGTCGATGATGGGCGCGCGCATGATGTTCCCCCGCGTGTGCGAGGCAATGTGAGCACGAAGCGGCACCCTGCCCAGGGAGGAGCGCCGGGCATCCAGGTCCGGCGCCTGGACACCCGGCCACCTCCAACGGATGCCAGCGGGCGTGCCAGGACCTACGATGGGTGCGTGCGAGCACTGGGGTGTTGGGACGTGGCCATCGTGGGGGGAGGCGCCAGCGGCACGCTGCTGGCCGTGCACCTCCTGAGGAGCGCGCGGGGGCCGCTCCACGTGGCCTTGGTGGAGCGGAGCGCGCGGGCGGGCCTGGGGCTGGCGTATTCGACGACGAGCCCGTGTCACCTGCTGAACGTGCCAGCGGCGCGGATGGGGGCCTTCGCGGACGACCCGGAGCACTTCCTGCGCTGGGTGCGCCGTGAGCTGCCCGACACGGCGCCCGGCGCGTTCATCTCCCGCCAGCGTTATGGCCGCTACCTGGAGTCGGTGCTGCGCGAGGCACGCGCCCAGGCCGCGCCGGGCGTGCACCTGGAAGTGGTGACCCGCGACGTCGCCTCGGTCGAGGAGACGGACGACGGCACGGTGCGCGTCGCGCTGGCGAGCGGGGACCAGCTGGAGGCCCGGACCGTGGTGCTGGCCCTGGGCAATGCGCTGCCCGCCAACCCGCGCGTGCCCGACGGCGGGCTGTACGCCAGCCGCCGTTATCACCGCTCCCCCTGGGCGCAAGCTGCGCTCCGGGGCGTGGCCGCCACCGACGACGTGCTGCTCATCGGCACGGGGCTCACCATGGTGGACACCGTGCTGTCGCTGGTGGAGCAGGGACACCAGGGGCACCTCCATGCGCTGTCCCGGCACGGCCTGTTGCCCCACGTGCACCACGAGACACTCCAGGCGGGCGCCACGGCCTATGCCTCGCCCGGGCTCCGGGAGGCGCTGCGGGCCCTGCGCCAGGAGGTGCGGCGCGGGCGCGGCGACGTGAGCGCGGCGGGCACGCGCCCCGTGCGCATCCGCGCCATCCTCCACCTCTTGCGCCGGGAGGTGCGGCGCGCGGAGGAGGCGGGCGCGGACTGGCGGGCGGTGGTGGACGCGCTGCGGCCCGTGTCGATACCGCTGTGGCGGCGGTTGCCGGTGGGCGAGCGGCGGCGCTTCCTCCGGCACCTGCGCGCGTACTGGGACGTGCACCGGCACCGGATGGCGCCTGGCATCGGCGAGAAGGTGGAGCGGCTGCGACGCGAGGGCCGGCTGACGCTCCATGCGGCGCGCCTCCAGGGCTTCGCGCTGGAGGCGTCCGGCGTGGCGGTCCGCGTGCGGCGGCGGGGCCAGGGCGCAGAGGAGGTGCTGCGCGTCCAGCACGTCATCAACTGCACGGGGCCGGAGGGCAGCATGACGCGCGGCCATCCAGTGCTCGGGGGGTTGGTGGAGACAGGGCGCGCGCGCTCGGACGCCCTGGGCATGGGGCTGGCCACGGACGCGGACGGCGCGCTGCTGGACGCGGGCGGACGCGCCTCCGGACGCCTCTACACGCTGGGCCCGCCGCGCCGGGGCGAGCTGTGGGAGACGACGGCCGTCCCCGAGATTCGAGGACAGGCGCGGGAGCTCGCGTGGCACCTGCTCCAGCGCCTGTCATCCACGCGCGCGCCGCATCCGGCGATGGAAGCGGCGGGCGCTCCGCTCGCCGAGTAGCGCCGGGCGCTACTCGGCGGACACCGCCACGATGCCCAGCCCTTCCACCGTGAGCTGCACCCGGTCCCCCGGGCGCAGCATGTGCGCGGCGGTGGCGGCGCCCGCGAGCACGATACTCCCCGCGGGCAACACCTGGCCGCGCTGGGCCAGCAGCTCACACAGCTGGATGACGGAGATGACGGGGTCCCCCGAGATGGCATCCGAGCGGGCGGATTGGACGGGTTCGCCATTCACCGACATCGTCATCTCCAGCCGCGTGAGGTCCAGCGCGCGCGGGGGATGCTCGGTGGTGCCCAGCACGAACAGCGAGGAGGACGCGTTGTCCGCCACCACGTCCGGCAGGGAGAAGTACTTGAAGTCGCGGTAGCGCGAGTCGAGGATTTCCATCGCCGCGAACACGGACTCGCAGGCGTCCAGCACCTCGTCGCGCGTCACCGTGCCGCGCAGCTCGCGGGCGGTGCGGAAGGCAATCTCCGGCTCGATTTTGGGGTGGACGCCCCGCGACAGCTGAATCACGCCGTCGGCGGGCACCTGCATCCGGTCCGTGAGCACGCCGTACACGGGCGAGTCCAGGTTCATCTGCTTGCGCTTGGCCTCGGAGGTGAGGCCCATCTTCAAGCCCACCACGCGCTCGCCGTGGGACAGGCGCAGCCGGATTCCCGCCTCCTGGATGGCGTAGGCCTCCGGCACGCTCAGCGTGGGCTGCTCGCGGGTGAGGGGCGCCACCTCGCGGCGCTCCAGCCTGGCCGAGTCCAGGATATGTGCCAGTGCCTCGTGGTCCACGGTCGCGGTCATCCCCGTCCCTCTCTTCGTCTTTCCGGCCACGCCAGGATGGCGCACCGCCCGGGTGGTGGCGCGGAGCTTCCGGCACCCGGACGCGGACGCGCAAGCGCCGCGAACCCGGACCGGGGTGGACGCGGACGTCCAGCGCGCCGTGCTACATAGCGCGGCAACCCCCGGCCGGGTGGGATTCTCCCAAGGAGCTGTTCTCATGCGCTACCCCAGCATCATCGCGGCCCTGCTCTTCACCGCCACCGCCGCGAACGCCCAGGAATACGACGAGCACGTCCACGACGGTTTCTACCTGCGCCTGCAGGTGGGCGGCGGCCACCTGCGAGCCACGGCGGCCGACTTCTCGCCCGAGGTCGCGGTGAAGGGCGCCAGCGCCAACATCAACGCCGAAATCGGCTTCGCGCTCTTCAACAACTTCATCCTCTACGGCAAGCTCTACGGCGCCGGCGCACCCAACCCGAGCATCCAGGTGGGTGACCTCTCCGTCGACAACGCGAACGAGGAGTGGAGCCAGAACTTCGGCGCGGTGGGCCTGGGCGTCACCTATTACTTCATGCCCGCCAACATCTACCTGTCCGGCGCCATCAGCTACACCCAGCTCTCCATCACCGAGCAGGGCGAGAATGTCGCGGAGACGGACCTGGGCGGCGGCCTGCACCTGGGCATCGGCAAGGAGTGGTGGGTCAGCAAGAACTGGGGCCTGGGCATCGGCGCCGAGCTGGCGCTGGGCCGCATCCGGGACGACAGCAACAATGACAACTGGAACGTCACCAACGTGTCCATCGTCCTCTCCGCGACGTACAACTGACGCGCGCCGCAGTGGACGCCAGCCTCAGCCCTGCTGGTTGAGGCTGGCCGCGAGCGCTCGCACCGCCACGCGCGGGCTGAAGCGCACGCCCAACGCCCCCACCCAGTTGAGCAGTCCGTGGATGGAGAGCACCCGGCCGCGCAGCATCATCGCGTAGGCATGGGCGGCCACGTCCTCCGCCCTGGCCACGCCCGGCCGCTGGAATAGCCGCGTCTGGCCGTTGCCGGCGCGCTGGGTGAACTCCGTGTGCGTGGCGCCCGGGCAGTGGCACGTCACCGTCACGCCCGTGCCCTTCAGCTCGTGCGCCAGCGCCTCCGACAGGGACACCACGAAGGCCTTGGTCGCGAAGTACGTGGCCATGAAGGGCCCGGGCTGGAAGGCCGCGGTGGAGGCGACGTTGAGGATGCGCCCGCTGCCCCGCTCCCGCATGGGCCGCGCGAACAGGTGCGACAGCTTCAGGAGGGCGGTGCAGTTGACCTCCACCATCTCCGCCTCGCGCGCCAGGTCCTGCTCCAGGAAGGGGCCACACGAACCGAAGCCCGCGTTGTTCACCAGGAACTCCACCGCCAGCCCCTTCGCGCGCACGGCCTCGAAGAGCTGCTCGGGAGCCTCCGGCCGACTCAGGTCCGATGGGAAGACGTGTGCCTTCACCCCATGGGCCTGCTCCAGCTTCACCGCCAGCGCCTCCAGCCGCGGCGCGCTGCGCGCGACCAGGATGACGTCGTGTCCATCCTTCGCGAACAGGTGTGCGAACTGCTCTCCCAAACCCGCCGAAGCTCCGGTGATGAGCGCCACTTTCCGCGACATGGATGTCTCCTCCAGGTGCCGCCTTATAGCCGAGCGGCTCGAGCGTGGCTGCCCCGCGAACATCCATCCGCCCCGGCAGGCGGGGCTGCCGGGCGGCCTCGTGGCTTGCCGCGTCCTGGCGGGGTGGTGAGCTTCCCGCCCACCCAGGGGAGGGCGACACATGAAGCGAGGCATTCTCACGGGCTTCACCACCGGGCTGCTGACGACCACCGCGGCCTCCGCATGCCCCACCTGCCGCCCCGACGTGGTGGCCGCCATTTTCGATGAGCACTTCTGGGGCCGGCTGTTGCTCACATTCCACCCCTTCCTCATCCTCCTGCTCATCGTGAGCGCGCTGTATTTCGCCACGCGAGAAGTCCCTGCCCCCGCGCCGGTGAAGCAGCGCGCACGGAGACAGGGGCGGGAGCGCTCCCGGTGAGTGGCCGGAATCGCGGCCCGCTCGTGCTCGCGGGACTGCTGCTGGGCGTGGGCCTGGGCGGCTTCGTCGATGGCATCCTCCTGCACCAGATTCTCCAGTGGCACCACATGCTCTCCACACCGCTGCCGCCCGATGACGTGGTCAGCATCAAGGTGAACATGTTCTGGGATGGCCTCTTCCACGCGCTCACCTGGGTGGTGACGCTCGCGGGCGTGTGGGTCCTGTGGCGCGCGGGGCAGCGCTCCGACGTGCCGTGGTCCACCCGGACCTTCGCGGGCGCCATGCTGGCGGGCTGGGGCTTCTTCAACGTCGTCGAGGGCATCCTCGACCACCAGCTCTTCGATCTGCACCACGTGAAGCCCGGGCCGGACCAGCTCGCGTGGGATGTGGGCTTCCTCGTCTTCGGCGCGCTGCTCATCGCCGCGGGCTGGGCGTTGGGACGCGCGGGCCGCGAGGACCGGGTCCCCCGAGGCGGACTGCGTGTGCCCCACCCGGCGCACTGACAGCAGCTTCACCCCTTGGCGACGCTGGCGGTCCTCGCGCGTTCGCGCAGTGCGGCATTGCGCGGGCCTTCCGGGCGGGCGGCCACGATTCCATGACAGTGGACTGCGGGCGCGCGTGGTGCTGGTGAGGCACGGAGGGGCGGCGTACATTGCGCGCCCTTCCACAGGGCTGGCGGGGTTCACCGCCGCCGGGTCCGTGGGCAGGCGCTACCGGAGGGCTCGGCCATGGAGAAGGTGCTCAACTACATCGGCGGTGAGCTGCTGCCCGCGCGCGGCGGCGGGTGGCTGGACAAGCCCGAGCCCGCCACTGCCAGGACGTACGCCCACGTCCCGGACTCCGACGCGTCCGACGTCCAGCACGCGGTGGAGGCCGCAGCGCGGGCCTTCCCTGCCTGGGCCGCCACCCCAGCCACCGAGCGCTCGCGCATGCTGCGCCGTCTCGCGGACGGCATCCGGAGCCGCCTGGACGGCTTCGCCCGCGCGGAGTCCATCGACACCGGCAAGCCGCTGTCGGTCGCCGCCACGGTGGACATCCCGCGCAGCATCCTCAACTTCGAGTTCTTCGCGGACGCGGTGACGCAGTTCTCCAGCGAGGCGCACCAGACGGACGACGTGGCCCTCAACTACACCCTGCGCGCGCCGCTGGGCGTGGTGGGCTGCATCTCCCCCTGGAACCTGCCGCTGTACCTGCTGACGTGGAAGATTGCCCCGGCGCTCGCCATGGGGAACTGCGTGGTGGCCAAGCCATCCGAGGTCACGCCGATGACGGCGTACCTGCTGGCCCAGGTCTGCCGCGACGTGGGCCTGCCGCCCGGCGTGCTCAACCTGGTGCACGGCCTGGGCCCCAAGGTGGGCGCCGCGATGAGCGAGCACCCGGACATCAGCGCCATCTCCTTCACCGGCAGCACCCGCACCGGCGCGGAGATTGCCCGCGTGGCCGCGCCCGCGTTCAAGAAGTTGTCGCTGGAGATGGGCGGGAAGAATCCCAACGTCATCTTCGCGGACTGCGACTTCGACGAGGCGCTGGCCACCACGCTGCGCTCGTCCTTCTCCAACCAGGGGCAAATCTGCCTCTGCGGCCCGCGCATCTTCGTGCAGCGGCCCCTCTACGAGCGCTTCAAGGAGGCGCTCGTCACGCGAACGCGCGCGCTCAAGGTGGGTGACCCGCTGGAGGCGGGCACGGACCAGGGCGCGCTGGTGTCGCAGCAGCACTTCGACAAGGTGCTGGGCTACGTGAGCCTCGCGAAGCAGGAGGGCGGGCGCGTGCTCACCGGCGGGCAGCGCGCCAGCGTGCCCGGACGCTGCCGCGACGGCTGGTTCGTGGAGCCCACCCTCATTGAAGGCCTGGACGCGGACTGCCGCACCAACCAGGAAGAGATTTTCGGCCCGGTGGCCAGCATCATGCCCTTCGACTCGGAGGACGAGGTGCTGGCGTGGGCCAACTCCACGAAGTACGGCCTGGCGGCCAGCGTGTGGACCCAGGACGTGAAGCGCGCGCACCGCTTCGCCTCGCGGCTGCACAGCGGCATCGTCTGGGTGAATACGTGGATGCTGCGCGACTTGCGCACGCCCTTTGGCGGCGTGAAGGACTCGGGCGTGGGACGCGAGGGCGGCTGGGACGCGCTGCGCTTCTTCACCGAGCCGAAGAACGTCTGCATCAAGCTGTGAGCCCCCCTAGCCCCCACGTGAGGAGCACGCCGTGAGCAGTGACAGCGCGCGAGTCGATTCGCAGAAGGCCCCCGAGCCGGTGGGCCTGTACCCCCACGCCCGGCGCGTGGGCAACCTCCTGTTCCTGTCCGGCGTGGGCCCGCGCGAGCGCGGCACGAAGAAGATTCCCGGCGTGGAGCTGGACGCGGAGGGCCACATCGTCTCGTACGACATCGAGGCGCAGTGCCACTCCGTGTTCCGCAACGTCCGCTACATCCTGGAGGACGCGGGCTCGTCCTGGGACAAGCTGGTGGACGTGACGGTGTACCTCACCGACATGAAGAAGGACTTCCCCACCTACAACCGGCTGTGGGCGGAGTACTTCAAGGACAACCCGCCGTGCCGCACCACGCTTGAAATCAACCGGCTGCCCACGCCGATTGCCATCGAGCTCAAGTGCATCGCCACCATCGGAGGTGAATGAATGGGCCGCCTGACTCCCATCAACTTCAAGAAGTGGATTGACGAGCACCGCCACCTGCTCAAGCCCCCCGTGGGCAACCAGCAGGTGTGGGAGGACCGCGACTTCATGGTCACCGTCGTCGGCGGGCCCAACGCGCGCACGGACTTCCACATCAACGAGGGCGAGGAGTTCTTCTACCAGCTCGAGGGCACGATGAACCTGCGGGTCATCGACGAGGGCCAGGTGCAGGACATCCCCATCCAGGAAGGAGAAATCTTCCTGCTGCCGCCCAACGTGCCGCACTCGCCGCAGCGCCCCGCGGGCACGGTGGGCCTGGTGCTGGAGCGCCGCCGCCAGCCGAAGGAAATGGACGGCTTCATGTGGCTGTGCCCGCGGTGCGGCGAGAAGCTCTATGAGGAGTTCGTCCACGTCACCAACCTGGTGACGCAGCTGCCGCCCATCTTCGAGCACTTCTACGGCAACCCCGACAACTGCACCTGCAAGAAGTGCGGAACCCAGGTCGTCAAGGGAGGCCCCGCCCGTTGAAGGTCGACATCCACACGCACCTCCTCCCCGCCCACCTGCCGCGCTTCGCCGAGCGCTACGGCGACGGCGGCTTCATCACCCTGGACCACCACGCGCCCTGCCGCGCGCGCATGCTCCGCGATGACGGCAAGTTCTTCCGCGAAATCGAGAGCAACTGCTGGGACCCGGTGAAGCGCATGGAGGAGTGCGACGCGGCCGGCGTCCACGTCCAGGTGCTGTCCACCATCCCCGTGATGTTCGGCTACTGGACGAAGCCGGAGCACGGCGCGGACCTGGCGCGCTTCCTCAACGACCACCTCGCCTCCGTGGTGCACGCGCACCCCAAGCGCTTCGTGGGCCTGGGCACGGTGCCGCTCCAGTCCCCAGAGCTGGCGGTGCGCGAGCTGGAGCGCTGCGTGAAGGAGCTGGGGCTCGCGGGCGTGCAGATTGGCTCGCACGTCAACGACTGGAACCTGTCCGACCCGGCGCTGTTCCCCTTCTTCGAGGCCGCCAGCGAGCTGGGCGCGTCCGTCTTCGTCCACCCGTGGGACATGATGGGCGAGGCGAAGATGCAGAAGTACTGGCTGCCGTGGCTGGTGGGCATGCCGGCCGAGGTGTCGCTGGCCATCTGCTCCATCCTCTTCGGCGGAGTGCTGGAGCGGCTGCCCAGGCTGCGCTTCGCCTTCGCGCACGGCGGCGGCGCGTTCCCCCACACACTCGGCCGGATTCAGCACGGCTTCGAGGCGCGGCCGGATTTGGTGGCCGTGGACAACAAGGTGCCGCCCCGGGACTACCTGGGCCGCTTCTGGGTGGACTCGCTGGTCCATGACGCGGACGCGCTGCGCTACATCGTCCGGCTCTTCGGCCAGGACAAGGTGGCGCTCGGCAGTGACTACCCCTTCCCCCTGGGCGAGGACCGCCCGGGCACGCTCATCGAGTCCCTCACCGAGCTGGAGCCCGCCGCGCGTGAGCGGCTGCTCTGGCGCAACGCCTTCGACTGGCTGGGACGCGCCCCCGAGGACTTCGCACCATGACGACGCCGTACCCCTTCGAGGACTCCGAGGCCTTCGCGCGGAAGCTGGACGCCGAGGACGCGCTGCGCGGCTATCGCGACGCGTTCCACTTCCCACCCGGCCCGGACGGCGAGCCGGTGGTGTACCTGGCGGGCAACTCGCTGGGCCTCCAGCCGCGCAACGCCGCGCGCTACATCCAGGAGGAGCTGGAGGACTGGGCGCGGCTGGGCGTGGAGGGCCACCACCAGGGCCGCCACCCGTGGCTGCACTACCACGAGCTCGTCACCGAGCAGGCGGCGCGGCTGGTGGGCGCCAGGCCCCTGGAAGTCGTGGTGATGAACACCCTGTCGGTGAACCTGCACCTGATGATGGTGTCGTTCTACCGGCCCACGAAGCAGCGCTTCAAAATCCTGGTGGAGGCCGGCGCCTTCCCGTCGGACCAGTACGCCGTCGCCTCGCAGGTGCGCTTCCACGGCTACGACGCGCGCGAGGCCGTGCTGGAGCTGAAGCCTCGCGCGGGTGAGGAGACGCTGCGCACCGAGGACATCCTCGCCACGCTGGAGCAGCACGGCCACGAGGTGGCGCTGGTGATGCTGGGCAGCGTGAACTACCTCACCGGGCAGGCGTTCGACCTGGCCGCGATTACGAAGGCCGCGCACGCCAAGGGCTGCTTCGTCGGCTTCGACCTGGCGCACGGCGCGGGCAACCTGAAGCTGTCGCTGCACGACGACGGGCCGGACTTCGCGGTGTGGTGCTCGTACAAGTACCTCAACGCGGGCCCGGGCGCGCTGGGCGGCGTGTTCGTCCACGAGCGGCACGCGAACACGAAGGACCTCCCCCGCTTCGAGGGCTGGTGGGGCCACGACAAGCAGACGCGCTTCCAGATGGGGCCCACCTTCAGCGCGCTGCCGGGCGCGGAGGGGTGGCAGCTCTCCAACCCGCCCATCTTCCAGCTCGCGGCGCTGCGCGCGTCCCTGGAGCTGTTCGACCAGGCCGGCATGGCGGCGCTGCGCGCCAAGAGCGAGCGGCTCACCGGCTTCATGGAGTTCCTGCTGGACAAGCTGCCCGAGGGCTTCGTGCGCATCACCACGCCCCGGGACGTGAAGCAGCGCGGCGCCCAGCTCTCCCTGCGCTTCAGGGGCGAGCCCCAGGGCCTGCTGAAGCGGCTGGGCGACGCGGGCGTCATCTGCGACTTCCGCAAGCCGGACATCATCCGCGCCGCGCCCGCGCCGCTCTACAACTCCTTCACGGACGTGTACCGCTTCGTGAAGACGCTGGAGGGCCACGCCCGTGAGTGAGGCGCGCAAGGACACCGTCACCGTGGTGGGCGCGGGGCTGGTGGGCGCGCTGCTGTCCATCTACCTGGCGCGCCGGGGCCACGCCGTGGAGCTGCTGGAGCGGCGCCCGGACATGCGGCGCGAATTGGTCGACGCGGGGCGCTCCATCAACCTGGCCATCTCCACGCGCGGGCTCCATGCGCTGCGGCAGGTGGGCCTGGAGGACGAGGCGCTGAAGCACGCCATCCCGATGCGCGGGCGGATGATTCACCCGCCCCGGGGCGAATGCGTCTACCAGCCCTACGGCAAGGATGACTCGCAGCACATCAACTCGCTGTCGCGCGCGTGGCTCAACGCCTTCCTCATGACGGCGGCGGAGGCCACCGGCAAGGTGAACATCCGCTTCAAGCAGCGGGTGACCGCGGTGGACTTCGGCTCAGGCGCGCTCACGGTGCACGACGATGCGACCGGCGAGGTGCGCCAGGAGCCCGGCCGCGTGGTGTTCGGCACGGACGGCTCCGCCTCCGCCATCCGTCAGGCGTTGGAGCAGCGGCCGGACTTCCAGGGGACGCAGGAGCAGCTCGGCCACGGGTACAAGGAGCTGACGATTCCGGCGGGCCCCGGCGGCGCGTTCCAGATGGAGAAGCACGCGCTCCACATCTGGCCTCGCGGCACGTTCATGTTGATTGCGCTGCCCAACGAGGACGGCAGCTTCACCTGCACGCTGTTCCTGCCCTGGCAGGGGCCGGTGAGCTTCGCGTCCCTGGACACGCCCGCGAAGCTGGAGGCGTTCTTCGACGCGCAATTCCCTGACGCGAAGGCGCTCATCCCAGACATGGTGGAGGCGTTCTTCTCGCGCCCCACGGGCAGCATGGTGACGGTGAAGGGCGCGCCCTGGCACGCGGGCGGGCAGACGCTGCTGCTGGGCGACGCGGCGCACGCCATCGTCCCCTTCTTCGGCCAGGGGATGAACTGCGGCTTCGAGGACTGCGTCGTCCTGGACCGACTGCTGGGCCAGGGCGCAGGCTGGGAGCAGGTCTTCACGGACTTCGAGCGCCTGCGCAAGACGAACGCGGACGCCATCGCCGACATGGCGGTGGAGAACTTCGTCGAGATGCGCGACAGCGCCGGCGACCCGCGCTTCCAGTTGCGCAAGGCCGTGGAGAAGGTGCTGCTCAACGCCTTCCCGGACGCGTTCGTCAGCCGCTACTCCCTGGTGAGCTTCAGCCGCGTGCCGTACCGGCTGGCCTATCAGGTGGGCGCGCTGACGGACGGCATCGTCTCCGAGCTGAGCGAGGGCCTGGCGCGGGCGGAAGACGTGGACCTGACGCGCGCGGCGGAGCTCATCCGGAGCCGGCTGGCGCCATTCATGAAGGAGCACGCGGATGGATTTCGGACTGAAGGGTAGGCGCGCGCTGGTGATGGGCGCGTCCGCGGGGCTGGGCTACGCCATCGCGGAGGCGCTGGTGAAGGAAGGCGCCACGGTGGCCATCTGCTCGCGCGGTGGAGAGAAGCTGGAGCGGGCCGCGAAGACGCTGGGCGCCGCGCTCGCGGTGCCGTGTGACTTGACGCAGCCCGGGGCGGCGAAGGCGCTGGTGGAGGCTGTCACCGCGAAGCTGGGCGGCGTGGACGTCCTCGTGGTGAACACGGGCGGGCCGCCGGCGGGCGGCTTCGAGTCGCTGACGGCGGAGCAGTGGCAGCTCGGCTTCCAGAGCCTGTGGATGGCCGCGGTGGATGGCATCCAGGCGGTGCTCCCGGGGATGAAGGAGCGCCAGTGGGGCCGCATCGTCCTGGTGACGTCGCTGGCCGCGCGCGAGGCGATGAACAACCTGACCATCTCCAACGGCCTGCGCGCGGGCCTGCTCGGGCTGGTGAAGACGGTGAGCAACGAGGTGGCGCAGCACGGTGTCACGCTGAACGCGGTGCTGCCGGGCTACCACGCCACCGAGCGCATGCAGCAGCTCGGGCTGACGGACGAGAAGGTGGCGCCGCAGATTCCCGCGCGGCGGCTGGGCCGCCCGGAGGAGCTGGCCGCGCTCACGGCGTTCCTCTCCTCCGAGCAGGCGTCGTACATCACCGGTCAGTCCATCGCGGTGGACGGCGGCGCGCAGCGAGGCTTCTGAGCGCGTCAGCCGGACGCGGACCTCGCCGGGCGCCACGCCGCGTCCGGCGAGGTTCAGTCAGCCGGAGCCCGGGTGAAGAGCCGGCCGCCCAGCTTGCGCTGGCGCAGCTCCCGCTCCCACGCCGCCACGCGCGCCGCCTGTGCCTCGGCGGCGCGGCGCTTGTCGGCCGCGTCCGCTTCGTCGAGCTGCTGGTCGAACGCCTTCGCGTCGGCCAGGCCTGACTCCGAGCCGTCTGGATTCACGATGACGTAGGTCCCGTCCTCGAGTTGCCGCATGCGCCCCGCGGCGATTTCGGCCTCCACGTCGATGGGACGGGCATCTCCAATCGCGGCCGCCACCGCCAGCAGGCTCTCGTGCGGATCCAGCGGCGCCGGGGGCATGTCCACGCCATCACGACGGCTCGTGACGCTCCAGTCCGCGTGGGTGATGGGGTCCATCTGGAGCGTCATCACATCACTGAGGTGATGGTTGAAGTGGCGGATGGGGAGCGCGGCCCCCAACAACCCCAGCGGCAGGCCGACACACGCCACCGCCATGGTCGTCGCCACCACGCGGGCGCGCAGGTTCGCCATGACGTGGGTGCACACACAGAACACCAGGAAGAGGCCGCCCAGCACCGTGAGCTGCGGCATCATCCGGATGGGGTCGACGAAGCGCTCGAACTGAACCCACCCCACGAGGATGGGCACGGCCCATAGCGCGCCCGCCAGGGCGAATGAGCGAGCCCTCATCCTGGGCAACGCCGCCGGCGCGCCCCTCGGGTCGCGGCGCCGCGCGACGAACGCGTGCAGCACCCCCGCGAGACAAATGAGGAACGCCCCGATGGCCAGCAGACGCCCCGCGCTCCACAGCGGCTCGCCCGCCATCACATCATCAAGGAAGTGGGACACCCCCAGGGTCAGCAGCCCCCCTCCCGCGATGTAGAGCAATAGATAGACGACGCCCATGATGCCCCCTCAAAAGGACTTCTCTTCAAAACGAACCTACCCTGTCGAATCTTGACCTGTGAAGAACCAAGCGGGCGACTTCGCAGCCAAAGCCTCACATCAAGGCCTGCACCGCGGCCACGACCTGGGGCCATTCCCGCGAGCGCGGGTCGATGACCTCGAAGTGCCCCGCGCCAGGCAAGGTGACGCAGCGGACGTCGTCCCCAAGCGCACGGCCGCGCGCGCAGAAGTCCTCGCTCATCGACACGGGCACGGTGTCGTCCTCCGCTCCATGGACGAGCACCTGCGGCACCCCGAGCGGCTGGAGCGCCGCGGGCGAGGCCGTGCGGTAGCGCTCCGGCACCGTGGACGGCGTGCCACCCAGAAACGTCTCCACGATGCCGTCCCCCAGCCGGTGCGCGAACGCGCGCGGCAGGTCCACCACACCCGCCAGCGGCACCACGCCGCGCAGGGACAACGGCGCCTCGCCGTGAAGCGCATCACCGGGCCGCAGCCGGTGCCTGGCTCCCAGCCACGCCACCAGGTGCCCTCCCGCCGAATGGCCGAGCGCCACGACGCGCGAGAGGTCCAGCGCATGCGCCCGCGCGAGCGTGCGCAGGAAGTCGGTGCCCCGCGCCACGTCCTCCAGCGTGCCGGGCCAGCCGCCGCCTTCGTGCCCCACGCGCCGGTACTCCAGGCTCCACGTCGCGAAGCCGCGCCGGGTCAGGTCCGCGCACAGGTGACCGGCGTGCTCCAGCCCGTACTTCGCGCGCCAGAAGCCTCCGTGCACCACGACCACCACCGGATGCGGCCCGGGGCCATGGGGGACACGCAGGTCGCCGAACTGGTGGGACTCCGTTCCATACGGGATGCGCGCGTCCGCG
This sequence comes from Myxococcus sp. AM010, assembly GCF_013372585.1. Taxonomy (NCBI): domain Bacteria; kingdom Pseudomonadati; phylum Myxococcota; class Myxococcia; order Myxococcales; family Myxococcaceae; genus Myxococcus; species Myxococcus sp. AM010. Next base: position 71,397 of record NZ_JABXEO010000014.1, on the reverse strand, counting down.
GCGGGCGCGGGCGTCTCCAGGACCCACATCGAGCTCATGGAGGCATCCTACCCGGTTGCGTGGGCCCACCCGTGGAGGCATAGCCAGGGCGCCCCCCCCACCCCGGAGTCGCCGATGTCGAAGCCGCCCAAGAAGGTCACCACCGTCCGGTGCGCGTGCGGAAGCGTGGAGGTCGAAGCGCGTGGCGAGCCCATCATGACCACCGCTTGTTACTGCGATGACTGCCAGGAAGGCGCCCGCCGCATCGAGGCGCTGCCGGATGCGCGCCCCGTGCTGTCGCCCGACGGCGGCACGGAGTACGTGCTCTACCGGAAGGACCGCGTCCGCTGCGAGAAGGGCGCCGAGCTGCTGCGCCCCCACAAGCTCCAGGAGAAGTCCGTCTCCCACCGCGTCGTCGCCACCTGCTGCAACACGGCCATGTTCCTGGGCTTCGACCGCGGCCCCCACTGGGTGTCGGTGTACCGCGCCCGGTTCCAGCAGCCCGCCCCGCCCGTGGAGGCCCGCGTCCAGACGAAGTTCAAACCCGCGAGCGTCACCTTGCCAACCGACGTGCCGAGCTACCCAAGCTACCCGCTCGGGTTCATGTTGAAGCTCGTGGGCGCCCAGGTGGCCATGTGGCTCGGCCGTTGAGGCGTGACGCATCGCAATAAAAACGCCCGTTCCAGTGTCCACCGGCCATCAGTCCGGGAGCGTCCATGGTAGGCTTGAGTGTCAGCAGGCGAGCTTGAAGGTTTCAGCGCAAAGATTTTATACTTCAGGTCGGCAGATTTAGACTTGATTTCATCTCCCCAAGTGTAAATACCTGCGTCCACGGATTCCTTCCGCCGCACCGACGGCGAGGAACCCGGCTTGGGAGGTACGGACAATGGACGCGAAAGGGCTACGGACGTTCTTGGAAATTCCCTACGACGAGTTGGAAGAGCGCAACCTCAAGGTCAAGGAGCAGCGTCTCAAGCACATCGCGCCTGAGAAGCTCCGTGACGAGCGCATCGACTACCTGACGAAGGAACGCGCCATCAAGGCGGTCACCGTGTGCTTCACCGACCTCGAGGGTCGGCTGCACATGCTGGACTACGACAAGAAGTTCCTCATCAAGAGCGCCGACAACCTGACGTTCGATGGCTCCTCCATCCGGGGCTTCTCCGCGCAGCAGGAGAGCGACCTGCGGCTGAACATCGACTGGGGCGCCTTCTACTGGCTGCCCTCGGACATCTTCGGGCCGGGCAAGGTGCTGGTGTTCAGCGAGGTCCTGGAGCGTGACGGCTCGCCGTACCACGCCGACCTGCGCGGCAAGCTGAAGCAGCTCACCGAGTCGATGTACCAGAAGGACGGCACGGTGTTCCACGCGGCGCCCGAAATCGAGGGCTTCCTCTTCAAGGGCCGCGACGCCGAGCGCCACTACCACGAGACGGGCCGCTTCGACTTCATCTCCATCGGCGGCTACTACCACTCGCTGCCCGGCGACGTGCTGCGCACGTTCATCGACAAGGTGGCCGAGGCCCAGCGCGCCATGGGCTTCCAGAACGAGAAGGACCACCCCGAGGTGGCGCCCAGCCAGTTCGAGATCAACTTCTCGTACAGCGAGGCCCTCATCGCGGCCGACCAGATTCAGCTCTACAAGCTGCTCAGCCGCCAGGTGGCCGCGCAGCTGGACTGCACCGCCAGCTTCCTCCCGAAGCCGGTGACGGGCGTCAACGGCAACGGCATGCACGTGAACATGTCGCTGTCCAAGGGCGGGAAGAACCTCTTCTACGACAAGGACGGCCAGGACGGCCTCAGCCCCATGGGCTGGGAGTTCATCGACCGCATCCTCAACAACGCGAACGACATCTGCCTCACGCTCAACTCCAGCGTGAACGCGTACCGCCGCCTGGACCCGCACTACGAGGCGCCCAATCAAATCAAGGCCAGCGCCAACAACCGCGGCGCGATGGTGCGCATCCCCTTCGGCAACGAGCGCAGCGCGCGCGTCGAGTGCCGCTCGGTGGCGCCGGACGCCAACCCGTACCTGGTGCTCTACACCCTGCTGCGCACTGGCCTGGAGGGCCCGCAGCCGCAGGAGGACGCGGAGACCAAGCGCAGCCGCACCCGCTTCCTGCCGGACAACATCTTCGACGCCATCCGCCTCTTCAAGGGCAGCCAGTTCGTGTCGTCCATCCTGGGTGAGAGCGTGCAGAGCAAGTTCGCCGAGCTCAAGACGTCCACGGCCGAGCGCAGCCCGAAGCAGCTGGGCAACCGCGTGAAGTACTCGGAGATCGTGTTCCACCACGAGATCACCAACCAGTACCTCTGGAGCCAGTTCTAGGAACGGAAGAGAGGCCGCCGTCCTCCCGCGACATGGGGAGGCGGCGGCTTCGCGCGTTACAGCGGTTCGCTGCGCAGCGCCGCGGGCGGCTCGGAGGCCCGGGGCCGCGACAGCCGCAGCAGCACCAGTCCCGCGACGGTGGTGAGGACCATGGTGACGCCTTCACGCGGGCTGGCGCCGAAGGCCACCAACGTCAGCCCCAGCCCCAGCGTGGGCACCGCCAGCAGGGCGTGAAGCGGACGCAGCCCCCGCTCACGCCGCCAGGCCAGCGCGGCCAGCGCGGCCGAGGTGACGCCGTACTGCATCAGCACCGCGATGCTGGAGAGGGCGAACAGCTCCGACAGGTCGCCCAGGTTGACGAACAGCAGGACCAGCGCCCAGGTGACGACCAGCGCGCGCACCGGCACGCCGCCGGCGGACATCCCATCCAGCCCCAGCAGCGTGTGCTCGCCCGCCGCCAGCGCGGACAGGTAGCGCGGCGTCGTCACCATCATCCCCAGGCAGATGCCCAGCGCGGACACGCTGGTGCCCGCCTTCACCCACCCCTCGAGCCCAGGCCCGCCCCACACGCCCGCCGCCGCGGCCAGCGGCGCGGCCTGGGTGGCCAGCTCCGGCAGCGCGGCCACGCACGCCCACACCAGGCCCACGTACAGCAGCACCGCCACCAGCAGCGAGCCCACCGTGGCCAGCGGCACGGTGCGCGACGATGAGCGCACCTGCCCTGCAATCACCGGGACGATTTCGAAGCCCTGGTAGGCGAACATCACCGTCAACCCCGCGCGCAGCCAGGACACGTCCATGGCCGGGCGCGCGGCCACCACCTGGGCGGGAGGTGGCCCCGACAGCGCCAGGAACGCCACCAGCAGCGCGGCCAGCGGCAGCAGCTTGACGACGGTGAGCGCCGTCCAGGTCCCCGCCGACACGCGAATGCCGGACGCCACCACGCCCGCCAACGCCGTGACGAGCACGGAGGCGAGCACGCGCTGCCCCAGCGCCCCCTCCAGGCCCAGGGAGGGCGCCACCGCCTGGGAGAGGCCGGCCACCACCGCGGCCGTGCTCAGGAACGCGCTGACGTAGGCCACCCACCCCACCAGGAAGGACGCCCGCTCTCCAAAGGCCGCGCGCGCGAAGAGGACAGGCCCGCCGTCCGCGTCGAACCGCCGGCCCAGCACGGCGAAGGCCAGCGCCACCGGTATCAGCGCGAGCCCGGTGAGCGCGAAGGCGGCAATGGCGCTGGCCCCCGGCGCCAGCGCGGCGACCTCCGCCGGAGCGAAGAAGATGCCGACGCCGACGATGCCATTGACGCCAAGCGCGAGGAGCTGGAGCGGCCCCACCGGACGCGACGCGGACGCGGGAGCAGAGGAAGGAACCGGCACGGAGGTACTTCACTACAGTTGAGCGCCGGGCATCAATGCACCGGGCGGCCCCCTTCGTCATGGTTGCGGACGCCGAGCGTTCCGGCCCGATATCCAGGCCGCTTGCGCGCGCCAGCGCAGGGCCCCCACCACCACGCCGTAGGAACGGCAAGTCCTGCCGGGGTTGGCAAGCCTTGCCGCACCGAAATGGCGCGGGCGCGGCAACAGCTGCCTCACCTGCGATGGATTCTCCAGGCACCGGCGCGGTGCAAAGGCTGGCATCCGGGTTGCTCTTCCCCTGCTCGCCACGCTCCGCCGGCCCGCATGACGCGACGCCGCGACGAGGGTGTGAAGCCAGGAAGAGCTCCATGAAGAAGTCGCTTTCGTTCGTGTCGAAGTCCGTTGCCGCGCTCGCGATGCTCAGCGCCCTGCCCGCCCTCGCGGGGACCGCGACCTACTCGGGTTCGCTCTGTACGTCTGTCTCTGGCTTCGCGAACCCGACCATCTTCCGCAGTGGTCGCCTCCTCAACTCGACTTCGAACACCATTGAGGTCGTCTGCCCGATTCAGCGCAACGTCTCCATCCCCTCTTTCACGGAATCGCTGTCCGTCAGCGTCACCGCGCTGGACCCGCACCTGACGGAGAACGTCTGCTGCACCGCGACGGTGGCCGAGAAGGACGGCACCGCCCTCGCCTCGTCCGCGGCGTGCTCCAACTGGGGTGCGAACACCTCCAGCCACAACACCTTCTCCATCAGCCTGCCGTCGGTGTTCGCGAGCCTCAATGGCTACGTGAGCCTGCGCTGCGTGCTGCCGGGGCAGTACACCAGCGGCTCCAGCACGTACTCGTCCGTCCTCGCCAGCTTCGTCGTCACGGAGTAGCCACCATGCGACAGGTTCGTTGGGGAATCCTGGGTCTGGCCACGGCCGCCGTCGCCGCCGCCGTTGGGTGGAGCATGTGGGGGGCCACGCCCGAAGCCACACCGGCGCGCGTGGAAGCGGCAGAGGCCCGGCCCGGGTCCCCAGCGGACCTGACGTTGGAGGTGCGGGCGCTGCGCGCGGAGCTGGAGGCGCTACGCCGGGGACAAGGGCACCTGATGCGACGCGTGGAGTCCGTGGGGCCCCCCGCTCCGCTGCCCGTGCCCGGGGAGGAGGCAGCGCCCGAACCCCAGGCGGCGACGCCCACCTCGCCAAACCCGGCCACGCTGGAGGTGGCTCGCGAGGAGCGGCGGCAGGAGTTGGAGGCCGAGTTGCAGGCCGCCGCCCATACCGAGCCGCGTGACAGGGAGTGGGCGGGGCAGACGGAGACGCTCGTCACCCGTGCGTTCGGCGGTGCGGACTTCGCGGGCTCACGGCTGACGCGCGTGGACTGCCGCACCCGGCTGTGTGTGCTGGAGGTGGAGCACGACGCGGCCGAGGCGCGCGCGGAATTGCTGTCATCGCTGATGAGGGTGAACGGCCTCCAGGGGCAGGCGGTGATGCGGCCCGCGGACGACGGCGGCCGGCTGACCTCGCGCATCTACCTGTCGCGTGCGGGTGAGGCGCTTCCCATGACGCTGCGACCGTGAGACGCCCGGACGTGTGGAGCCCGGACCGGCGCACGTCTGGACGCGCCCCCGGTTGCCCGGTCCAGTGTGGGCGTGACAGCATTCTCTGCCCCGTCATGGCCCATTCACAGCCCAGTGCTCGCGACACGCGCCCTCTTGGGAGCGCCCCGGAATCATCAGACTCCGGCGCCTCGTATCTCCTGGTGTTGGAGGGGGACTCGACGTCGCGGTTCTCCCTCCCCGCCGAAGGCGTGGTGCTGGTGGGCCGCGACGAGCAGGCGGACCTGTGCCTGCGCGACGACAGCGTGTCACGCCGCCATGCGCGTCTGGTGTTGACGGAGGAAGGCGCGCGCCTGGTGGACCTGGGCAGCCACAACGGCACCACCCTCAACGGCCGCCCCGTGGACACCGCGCAGCCCCTGCTGTCCGGTGACGTGGTGTCCTTTGGCGCCGTGGTCGCGGTGGTGCGCACGCGTGCACGCGCCGCTCCCGCGCACGCCCCGCTCCAGGCGGAACGGCTGATGGCGCGGCTGCGCGAGGAGGCGGAGCGCGCCTTGCGGTATGGCCGGCCGCTCACCGCGCTGGTGCTCGCGCTGCCGGAGCGGGGCTGCGTGGGACACGAAGCCGCGGAGGCCTTGTTGGCGGCGGAGGCGGGCCCGGCGGAAGCCGCGGGCTGGCTGGACGGCTCGCACCTGCTGTGGATGATGCCCGAGGTCTCTGGAGAGCCGGGCGAGGATGGCCTGGGTGAGCGCGTCGGTGCGCTGCTGGCCGCGTGTCCCCAGGGGCGTCTGGGCATCGCGACCTGTCCTTCGGACGGCTGCGACGCGGAGTCCCTGGTGGCGGCGGCGCGTGCAGCGGCCCGGACCGCGGTGTCCGGCGCGTGGGCGCCCGCGGCCGAAGGCATCACCCGCCTGACGTTGGCGGACCGCACCGTGCTGGTCGCGGACCCCGCCATGGCGCAGCTCTACGCGCTGCTGCGCAGGCTGGCGGCCAGCGAGCTGCCCGTGCTGGTGTGCGGTGAAACGGGCGTGGGCAAGGAGAACGCCGCCTTCGCCGTGCACCACTGGTCTCCGCGCGCGGACAAGCCCTTCATCGCCATCAACTGCGCGGCCCTGCCAGAGGGGCTGGTGGAGAGCGAGCTCTTCGGCCATGAGCGCGGCGCCTTCACGGGTGCCAACGCCACCCGCGTGGGCCTGCTGGAGAGCGCCCAGGGCGGCACCGTCTTCCTGGACGAGGTGGGCGAGCTCCCCCCCTCCGCGCAGGCCAAGTTGCTGCGCGCGTTGGAGGTCCGCCGCATCACCCGCCTGGGCGACGTGCGGGAGCGCCCCATCGACTTGCGCGTGGTGGCCGCCACGCACCGGCACCTGGAAGCGGAGGTGACCGCGGGGCGGTTCCGGGAGGACCTGTACTTCCGGCTCGGCGCGGCGACGGTGCTGCTGCCACCGCTGCGGGAGCGCCCGCGCGAGGTGCCGCTCCTGGCGCGCGACTTCCTGGCCCGGGCGTGCCAGTCGCTGGGCCGTGAGGAGATGGAGCTGTCCGCGGGCACGCTGTACGCCCTGTCCCGACACGCGTGGCCCGGCAACGTGCGCGAGCTGCGCAACCTGATGGACTACGCGGCGGCCGCCGTGCCGGAGAACGTGGTGGAGCCGCACCACCTCCCCTCGCGCATGCAGCCTCGTGGCACCGGCGCGCCCACGCAGCCCTTGGCGCAGGACCTGGGGCCGCCTCCCGCGGCGGCGGAACGGGTGGCGACCCAGAAGACGCGTGTTCCCCTGGCCCAGGAGATTCGAGACCTGGAGCGCCGCCGCATGCAGGAGGCGCTCGATGAGGCCGAGGGCGTCCAGACTCGCGCGGCGGCGATGATTGGCATGCCCATCCGGACCTTCTCGTTCAAGCTGAAGCAGCTTGGACTGCACCCCCGCGCCTCGCGCAAAGGGACGCCCAGCGGATGACCTCCTCCTCCGGGCGATTGAATCCCCCCGCGGAGTTCGAGGAGTACCGGCTGCTGCGCCCCCTGGGGCACGGCGCCATGGGACAGGTGTTCCTGGCGCAGGACACGCTGTTGGACCGGCGGGTGGCGGTGAAGTTCATCGCCACGGCGCAGGGCCGGCTGCCGGACGCGGCGGCGCGCGCGCGCTTCTTCCAGGAGGCGCGCGCCATCGCCCGGCTCCAGCACCCCAACGTGGTGGCCATCCACCGCGTCGGCGAGGTGCGGGGTCAGCCCTACCTGGTGTCCGAGCTCATCCAAGGAACGCCGCTGGACCGGCTGCGACGACCGGTGGATGCACGGCTGGCGCTCACGTTGGGCCTCGGGCTCGCGCGAGGACTGGCCGCGGCGCACCGGCGCGGCATCCTCCACCGGGACATCAAGCCCGCCAACGCCATCCTGTCCGAGGACGGCGAGGTGAAGCTGCTCGACTTCGGACTCGCGGAGGCCGCGGTCGCGGAGGTGGAGCTCCCCACCTCGGTGGCGGGCGCGGACGTCCCGTCTTCATCAGGGCCAACACCCACCGACACCCAGCCGCTGGCTGGACCACGGCCCGTGGACACCCGGCCGCTCCCCGTCATGTCGGGGCGAGATACCGGCCCGCGCGCCGACACCGGGACAAGCGACCTCCCGGCGCCAGGCTCCGACGAGGCCCGACAGGCCTTCGTCCCAGGCACGCCGCTCTATCTCGCGCCGGAGCTGTGGCGCGGTGAGCACGCCAGCCGGGCCAGCGACGTCTATGCGCTGGGCGTGCTCCTCTACGAACTGTGCGCGGGCCGCGCGCCCCATGAGGGCGTGCCGTTGGAGCAGCTCGGCGCCGCGATACAGGAGCGTCCCCCCGCGCCCCTCGCCGGGCACGCACCGGGACTGTCGCCAGCCTTCGCCGCCATCGTGGACCGCTGCCTCGACGCGGACCCGGCCCGGCGCTACGAGTCTGGCGACGCGCTTCGAGCAGCACTCGAAGCGCTGAGCACGCCCACGCGCGCCAGCGCCCTCCCCGCCGGCAATCCCTACCTGGGCCTGCGCGCCTTCGATGCCGCGCACCGGGGCGTCTTCTTCGGCCGCGAGCCCGAGCTGCGAGAGGTCCTGGACCGGCTGCGCGGCGACACCTTCGTCCTGCTGGCGGGCGACTCCGGCGTGGGCAAATCCTCGCTGTGCCGGGCGGGCATTCTCCCTGCTGTCAGTCAGAGCGGCCTGGAGGAGGGCGACCCCGCGTGGGCGGTCCTCTCCGGGACACCCGGGCGCCGGCCGCTGGAGACCTGGGTGGAGCTGCTGGCCCCCGCGGCCGGGGAGCGCGCGGAGGCCCTGCGCGCACGCCTCGCCACCGAGGAGCCTGGCGTCCTGGCCCGGGCCCTGCGTCGCCGCCCCGCGAGCGCCCCGCCCCTGCTCCTCTTCATCGACCAGCTCGAGGAGCTCGTCACCTTCTCGGAGCCCACGCAGGCGGCCCGGCTCGCCGAGGAGCTGGCCCTGGTGCTGCGCCGCGCGCCCCGCGTCCACCTCCTCGCCACCGCGCGCAGCGACTGCCTCACGCGGCTGGTGGCCCTCCCAGGCCTGGGTGATGAAGTGCCGCGCGCGCTCCACCTGCTGCGCGCCCTCTCCGAACACGGACTTCGCGAAGCCGTGGAGGGCCCCGTCCGCGTGCTGGGCATGCGCTTCGAAAGCCCCGCCATGGTGGATGCCCTGGTCGCCTCCGCGGCCCGAGCGGAGGGCGGCCTGCCCCTGCTCCAGTTCGCGCTGGAGGCACTCTGGGAGGCACGGGACTCCCAGCGCCAGCGCATCCCCGCCGCCGCGCTGGAGGCCCTGGGCGGCGTGGAAGGCGCGCTGGCCCGTCACGCGGACGCGGTGGTCGCCCGTCTCCGGCCCGAGCAACGGCCTCGCGCCCGGGCGATGCTCCTGGAGCTGGTGACGCCCGAGGGCACGCGCCTGCGCCGCACCCAGGAGGAGCTGCTGCGCGGCCCCGACGACGACGCCGGACGCGCGGTGCTGGACGGACTGGTGCGCGGCCGGCTGCTCACCGCGGGCGAGGCGGAGGACGGAGACGGCGTATACACGCTGGCCCACGAGAGCCTCGTCACCGGCTGGGACACCCTGCGCGGGTGGTTGGGGCAGGACGAGCAGCGCCGGGCCGTGCGCATGCGCCTGGAGCGCGCCGCCGCGGAGTGGGAGCGGCTGGGCCACCCGCCCGAGCTGCTCTACGGCGAGCGGCAGCTCAGCGAGAGCCGCGCCGCGGGCCTCTCCCACGTCGAGAGGCCACGGGAGCGCGACTTCCTCTCCCGCTCGCGCCGGGCCGCGCGCCGTCGCCGGGTGACGCGTTGGCTGGCCGTGGCCCTGGTGCCCCTGGTGCTGGGCGGCGTGGTGGGCGTCACCCGCGTGCAGGCCCGGGCGCAGCTGGACGCCCGCATCAACCGCCACCTGGACGAGGCCCAGGCGCAGCAGGTCGCGTTGGACATGCGCCGCGCCGAGCTGGACCAACTGAGCACCCAAGCCTTCACCCTGTTCGACACGCCGGGCCCACAGAACCGCGAAGCGGCCGAAGCCGTGTGGACCCGCGCCCGACAGGCCCGGCAGGCGGTGGAGGAGGCCGCGCTGCGCGCCATGTCGGAGCTGGAGGCCGCCTGGGGGCTGGCGCCCGGCAACCCTCGGGTGAGCCCGCTCATGGCCAACGTGTTGGTCACGCGCGTGGAGTTCGCCGAGCAGGAGCGACAACCCGAGCAGCGCGCGCAGTGGCTCGCGCGGCTGGGGGCCCATGACCCCACGGGCGAGCTGCGCCGGGGGCTGACGGCACCCGCTCAACTGTCGCTCACCAGCGCGCCGGCGGGCGCTCGCGTGCGGTTGCTGGAGCCCACGCCAGCGGGAGAACCCTTCCCGGGGCGCGACCTGGGACAGACGCCCCTGCATGAGGTGGCACTGCCCGCGGGCTCCCACCTGCTGGTGCTGGAAGCGCCGGGCCGGTTTCCGGTGCGCGTCCCCGTGCTGCTCGCGTCCGGCGAGCGGCTGGCGCTGGAGGTCCCCCTTCCAGCCGCGGAGTCGGTCCCCGAGGGCTTCGTGCACATCCCCGCCGGACGCTTCCTCCAGGGCGCGTCGGAGAGCGAGTACCTGCGGCGTGCCTTCTTCTTCGCGCCGCCACTGCATCGCGTGGAGACGGACGCGTACCTCATCGCGCGGCACGAGGTGACGTTCGCGCAGTACATCGCCTTCCTGGAGACGCTCCCCCCCGAGGAGCGCGCCGCGCGGATGCCGGGCTCGCGCCGCCGCCTCACCGTGGTGGACCTGGCCCACGAGCCGGATGGCCGCTGGCGGCTCACCCTGCGTCCCGCGTCCGCCAGCTACAGCGTGAGGGACGGCGAGCGACTGCGCTACGGCAAGCGGGACCGCCGGCGGGAGCAGGACTGGCTGCGCTTCCCCGTGTCCGCCGTCTCCTTCGACGATGCCCTGGCCTACGTGGCGTGGCTGGACCGCACCGGCCAGGTGCCGGGCGCGCGCATGTGCACGGAGCGGGAGTGGGAGCGGGCCGCGCGAGGCGCCGACGGACGCCGCTACCCTTCAGGCGACTGGCTGGCGCCGGACGACGCCAACCATGACGCCACCTATGGCCGGGAGCCCTGGGGCTTCGGCCCCGACGAGGTGGGCAGCCACCCGCGCTCGCGGAGCCCCTTCGGCGTGGACGACCTGGTGGGCAACGTGTGGGAGTGGACGCGCTCCGACGTGGACCCGGAGAAGCCGTCCGCCCAGGGCGGCAGCTGGTACCAGAGCGACCTGACCGCCCACACCGCCAACCGGGACCGCGTGGAGCGCACGCAGCGGGAGGCCCTCATCGGCTTTCGCGTCTGCGCTACGCCGCGTCCCTGAACGGGCGTCCCCTGCCGGCAATCCCTGCCAGCTCCCTGGCAATCCTTGCCGTCCATTCCTGCTCGCGACACATGCCAGGACAGGGTTGCCTGCAAGTCCTGCCAGGGACACCGGGCGTCCGGTCGCGCCCTGGTGGGGTGGCATGGCGAATGCTCTGACGGCGCTCAACCCACAACGACCGAGGTGCCTCCCATGAAGTCCCGCCTCCGCATGCTCCGCCCCTGCTTCGCGCTCTGCCTGCTCCTCGCCTGCGCGCCCCCCCTGGACGAGACGGACGCGGCCCTGGCCCAGCAGTCCTTCGCGGCGGGTTCGGAGGACCCTGACTCCCACTCCCAGGGCACCCAGCTCCACGGCACCCCCGTGCGTTCGGTGATGTACGACGGGGCGCTCGTGCGGCACGCCGGAGCATTCCGGGACGCCGACGTTCAGCTGCTGCGCGGCGAAGTCGTGGCCGCCATGCCCCTGGCGGTGAATGGCTTCACGCCGAGCCTGATGATTTGCGGCGGAGGCGCCGCCGCGAACGAGACGCGAAGCTGCGGCTTCGTCGTGGACGGGCAAGGCGTCTGTTCACCGAGAAGCACCGTCACGCTCACGGGCGGTGACAGCGGCTCCCCTCGAAACCACTGTGCGGGTGCGCCCGTGGTTCGCGTCTGTTCGGGCGAGGCCCCGTGCGAGCACCAGGGACCGGGCTACCTCGCCTCCGCCAACAGCAGCTTCTCCCTCAACAACTGTCCCACGGTCGAGTTCACCTGTCCCGCCAGCGGCGTCTACACCGCGCTCGCCGGGCCGCGCACGCCCAACACCGCCTGGCGGATGCAGCTGACGAGCCGGTCGAGCACCTACCCCACGACGCGCAAGCTCTTCCGCGGCGAGGCGCTGATTGGCGCGCGGCTCCGTCAGCCGTCCACGGGCCCCTTCCTGGAAATCCAAGACGTCATCAATGGGAACGAGTTCCCGAACACCGAAGGCTCCGGCATGTGGGAGCCCAGCGGGCACACCTTCCTCTACCGGGTGCGCTACACGCCCAGCGGTGGCACGTCACCCGTGTCCCTGTGCTCCACGGGGGCGAACTGGGCCGTGCCCGTGAAGGGCGTCTTCAACCTGACGGGAGCGCGGAGCGAGAGCCCCCGGACGTTCACGCTGGGCTGCGACGCGGGCGTCATCGCCAAGTGCTACCGCTGGGGCTACCAGCCGTGGCGGGACGGCGCGACGTCCGGCCCCATCACCGAGGCCCACTGGTCCTGCACCCGCATGGCGCGCGCCGACTACTGCGGCCAGGGAACGTCCTTCACCCAGGACGGCACCCGCATCCGCCCCTGGGACGACCTGACGCCGGCCATCATCTCCGCGCCGTCGCCGGGCTCCGGCTCGGATGACCTGACGTTCGAGGCGGGCTGGAACACCGCGGGCCCCGCGTGCCTCAGCCACCTGCGCTGGAAGCACCTGACCGCGTCCTGCGTCCCGCTCAATCCCCCCATCTACGATGCGAACGGCGACATCGTGAACGACTGCAGGGACCCGAACACACCCTACAGCACGGGCAAGTGCGCGGAGATTTGCGACAACGCGGACGAGGCCGCCCACTACTACGGCAGCCGCGTCTTCAACAGCTCCGCCCTCAACACGCCCTGACTCACGCGCTCGCGAGGCGCTCCCAGTCCGCCTCGCCCTGGAAGACGTGCACCGCCAACCGCTCGCACACGGCCTGGTGCGAGCGCGCGGCGGCGCCGCCCACCCAGACGGGCAGTCCCCTGGGCAGCGCCTGGGTCAAACGCGTCAGGGTGTCCTCGAAGTCCTCCGCGCTCCGGCTGGCCACCGAGGACAGCCCCACGAAGTCGGGCCGCAGCGCCACCACCGCGCGGCCCAGGTCCTCCGCGGGAACGCGCTGCCCCAGCAGCGTCACCCGCACGCCCAGGTGCCGCAGCCGCAGCGCCGCGCCCAGCAGGCCCATCTCGTGCTCCTCTTCCGGGAAGCACGCCAGGACACCGTGCCGGCTGCGCCCCTGGGGCGCCGCGTGCAGCAGGCTCACCAGCCGCGCCCGCACCATCTGTGACACCAGGTGCTCCTGCGCCACGGTCAGCGCGCCCGCCTCCCATTGCTCGCCCACGTCGCACAGCAGCGGCGCCAGCACGTCGTCAAAGGCCTTGAGCGGGGGCAGCGCGGCCAGCACCTCGTCCAGCACGTCCGACACGCGCGGCTGGTCATACGCCTGGGCGGCGGCGAGCACGGACTCCCGCCACGTCTCCACATGGGTGCGCGGCTCCAGGCTGGCGCCGCGCACCGCCGCTTCCGCGTCCAGACCCTCCATCAACTGGGGCAGCAGCTTCGCCGCCTCGCTGATGGCCACGCCTTCGTCGGTGAGCCGCTTGAGCTGCTTGAGCACCGCCACGTCCCGGTCCGTATAGGCGCGGTAGCCCGCGGGGGTGCGGCGCGGCGTGAGCACGCCGTAGCGGCGCTCCCAGGCCCGGATGAGCTCCACCCGGACTCCTGCCAGCTCCGCGGCGATGTGGATTCGGTAGGTGCGCTCAGCCATGTCGCTACGGCAAGACTACGGGCGATGCTGAGCGTTGCGCACCTGGTTCCAGATGGCCACCAGCTCTTCCGACGACTCCGCGTACTGCGCGCCGAGCGAGAAGATGGCCTTCAGGCGCTCGCGGGCGCCCAGCCCGCCGACGACCACGGGAAAGGGCGCGCAGGCCCGGAGCGCGGCTTCCAGGACGGACGCGAACTCCTCCGGCGCGCGGGCGCGCACGAAGGACAGCGCCACCACGTCCGGACGCACCTGCGCGCAGGCCCCCTGGAGCGCCTCCGCTGGAGTGTCCGCGCCCAGCATCGTCACCCGCCACCCCTTGCGCTTGAGGTGGATGCCCAGCGCCAGCAGGCCGCCTTCATGGGTGTCCCCCGTCGGGCAGGCGAGCAGGGCGCGGGGCCCCACAGGCGAGGCGGCCAGGGCGTCATACACCTGCCGCAGGCGCTGGCGGATGAGGGCGGAGGCCAGGTGCTCCCGCGCGACGTCCAGCCGCACGCCCATCTCCCGCAGCAGGGGCAGCAGGAAGCGGTCGCAGTAGGTCTCCACCTCCATGACGGTCTGCGCGTCATCCAGCACGCGCGTCACCTCGTCCCCATCCAGGGCCCCCACGGAGGACCAGAAGCGCTCGCTCAGGCGCTCGGCTTCGGGTTGCGCGCGCGGCGGCGCTGTCTTCACCTGGGCGATGGCCTCGCTCACCGACAGGCCCTCCTCCTGGATGAGCCGGGCCACGCGCCGGACGGCCTCCACCTCCTCGCGCGAATAGACGCGGTAGTTGTTGCCCTCGCTGCGAAGTGGACGCGGGAAGCCGTAGCGCCGCTCCCAGGCGCGCAGCGTCGCCTCGCGGATGCCCGTCATGCGCGCGATGGTGCGGATGCGCAACGTCATGACGCCAGCCCCCGGGCCGCGTCCCAGCGCTCCGCCACGCCTCGCGCGCCGGACACCCGGCGCGTGAAGTCCTCCAGGGACGTCACCGCCGCCAGCCGCCGCACCACCGTCTCCAACCCCTCCTGGAAGACGGCCATGTCGCCGGGCGGATGCGGGGTGCCCACCTCCAGCAGCACGTCCGGGCGCTCGTGTTCGAAGAAGCCGTAGCGCACCGCGATGGGCAGGCACTCCACCTTCGCCACCCGCGCCAGCAGCTCCACGCCCCGCTCCAGTCGCAGGGGGAGCACGCCGAAGGGGCGGTGCTCGCCCTCCGGGAAGACGAACACCACCCCGCGGGGCCTGCGCAGCAGCTCCTTCGCGTAGCGCAGCGACGCCACCGACGACGTCGCGTCCTTGCGCCGGATGCTGAAGGCGCCAATGCGCGTGAGGAAGCGGTAGCGGCGCAGGTTCTCCTCGTCCATGAGGCAGTAGCCGTCCCAGCCCGCCGTCTGGCAGAGCTGGTTGAGCACGAAGCCGTCCCACCAGTTGGAGTGGTTCAGGTACACCAGCCGTCCCGGGCCTCCCGGCGGCAGCGTCCCGCGCACCCACAGCCCCCGGAACGCCGCGCGGAACTTCCAGCCGATGTACCGGTCCCACGCCCAGCCCAGCGGGCCTCCTTTCGCCGCGTGAATCACGACGCCCGGGCCTCCCCCAGCAGCGACACCAACGCGGTGAACAGCGCCAGGCCCAGCGACACCAGCACGCTGGTCACCAGGAAGAAGAGCACCTCTTCCAGCGGCACCACCCCCAGGTACACGCCCAGGTGCTTGCCTTCACCGAAGTTCCAGATGCCGGTGGAGATGGCCAGGTGGTCCGCGATGGACAGGTACAGCCCCATGATGAAGGCCGGCGGCAGCACCGCCTTGAGCACCGCGCCGGAGCGCTCCTTGTAGTGACGCACCAGCACCGCCAGCTGGAAGGCGATGAGCGGCAGCGTCCAGCCCAGCAGGTGGATGAGGTATGCCCACTTCGTCTCCATCATGGCGCCACCTCCCGGGCCGTCAGCGCGCCGTCGCGGCGCTCACCCGCCTCCGCCGCGGGCCGGGGCGCCTGGGCGTCCGGCGCCAGCACACGCGCCAGCCGGGCCCGGGCCCACAGCCCCACCAGCAGCGTCTGCAGGCCGAAGAAGAGGTACTCCTCCAGCGGCAGGTAGCCCAGCTTGATGCCCCAGATGCGCTCGGGGTCGAAGCCCCACAGGCCCCACTTCACCGCCAGGTTGTCCCAGGGCGACGTCGCCGCGTACACGACGATGAGCAGGAGCCCCATGGGCGCCAGGCTCCTGGCCGTGAAGGTGCGGCGATAGCGCCACGCCAGGAAGAGAATGGGCACCACCACGAACAGCCCGAGGAATCGCGCGTACGTCATCCCGGCCCTCCACTCAGCTCCGGAGCCACCCGTACCATGCGGCCTCCGGGTCGCAACGCATAGGTCTGCCCTCGCCACGTCACCGTGCCCTGCCGCCACAACGAGCGCAGGAAGGCCGCCAGCAAGAGCGCTTCGCCCAGCAACCAGTCCGTCACCGCGCAGGCCCGCCCCGCGTCCGCCACCGGCGCGTGGAGTCCGGCCAATCGCAACGCCAGCAAGGTCCGCACGGCCACCAGTCCCGCCACCGAGCCCGCCAGCACCGGTGAGCCCAGCGTCGCGGCCAGCACCGTCAGCGGCAGCGTCGGCGTGAAGAGCAGCGGCACCGTGGGGTACAGCGCGGGCCGGTGACTGGCCAGCACCTGCATCCAGCGCGTGAAGCGCGACAGCGGCGCGGCCCAGGGCACCTCGGCGTCCAGGGGCACCACCGCCGGGGCGCTGCTCAACACCACGTCCAGTCCCCGGGCGTGAAGACACTTGGCCAGCTCCAGGTCCTCGCCAATGTGGTCCGCCAGCCGCCGCAGCGACTCCACGGCCGCGGGCGACAAGCCCAGCGCCTTGCCACACACGGCCTTGGCGCCCGCGCTCATCGCGTCCAGGGCCCGGAAGCTGTGGTGCGTGTAGCGCAGCAGGCCCGCCATGGCCCGGCTCGCGCCGTCCCGAGGGCCGACCGGCAGCGGCGCCGCGGTGCTCAGCGCGGCGCCCGCGGCCACCGGCGCGGCCAGGCCTTCCACCAGCGCGCCCGTCACCGCCACGTCCGCGTCCACCGACAGCACCACCCTGTCACTCACGGGCAACACGTCCAGCGCATACAGCAGGTGCCCCACCTTCCGGTTGGGCGTCAGCGGATCGCTGGGAAGCCACCGCACCTCCGGGGCAAGCCGAGGCCGGTAGGGCGACACGACCACCTGCTCCAACGGCCCCGCGTAGTCGACGGGCTGCGCCAGGTTCTCCAGCTCCCGAGGCGTGGGCGCGTCCACCGGGCGCAGCAACAGCACCGATGGCAGCGCGCCGGGCTTGGGCGCGGTCCGCGCACGCGCACGCGACAGGCGCACGCACGCCACCGCGCTGAAGCCCGTGGCCACGGCGCACCACACCAGGGACGCGAGGACGAGCGCGCTCATGCCGCCCGTCCCATCCGCGTGCGGAAGTGCGCCATCCAGCGGATGAAGGGGGAGTGGAAGCGACGGAAGTCCGCCACCTCGCCCAGGGCGTCCAGCGGCCCCTGGCGCGCCTCCAGCCGCGCGTAGAAGGGCGACGACTCCAGCAGCTTCGGCTGTCCCACCACCATGTTGCCCGCGTGCAGCCGCGACGGCACGCGCAGCCCCCAACCGGTGATGTTGGTGGGCCGCGCCTCCCCCAGGGCAGGCCCTCGCTCGCAGCGCACGCCGCGCGCGCCGGCCACCACTCGCAGCGGCGCGACACCTTCGGGCAGGTGGTAGTCCACCACCGTCTCGTCCTCGCGGTGCGTGCGGGACCAGTGCCACCCCGACAACCGCGCCCCCAGCAGCTCTCCACCGTGGTTGGTGTCGTGGTAGCCCAGGCCACTCGCCTCGATGCCCAGCGAGGACACCTCCAGCCGTGCCTGCGAACGAGGCGCCAGCGCCTGCCAGTAGTGCGGCAGCCCAGGCATGAGCTGCACCACCTCACCCACGGGTGTCATCGGCTCCAGCGTCAGGCGTGCGCGCACGGGCCGCCCCCACGGCGCCGTCCAGTCGTCCACGGCCATCCGCACCGTGCCGTCCCACTCGTACGACAGCGTGGAGCGGCCAATGCGCAGCCGGCCCGGGGCCTCCAGCTCCGCGCGCGCGTACTCGCTGAGGACCCACAGCCGCCGCACCCCCTCGTGGTACAGCGCGAAGTTCACCGCGCTGTGCTCCAGCGGCCGTCCGCCGCGCCGCGCCGCCACCGAGTACCGGGGCGAGAACAGCGAGCCCAGCATGAAGATACACACCGCGCTGTAGGGCCCCGCGGTGACGTCCGCGTAGAACCAGCGGTAGGTGCCCGCCGCGTCCGGCAGGGCGGGGAGCTTCGCCAGGCGCGTCATGCGTTCCTCCGGAGGTGCCGCGAGGCCAGCTCCGCGGCGAAGCGCCCGGACAACATCACCAGCGGCACCCCACCGCCTGGATGCGTGCCGCCGCCCGCGAAGAACAGGCCCGGCGTGTCGCCGCGAATGCGCGGCCGGCGGAAGGGACCGAACTTCCCGTGCGGCAGGAAGCCATAGATGGACCCGCCCGGAGCCCCCTGCGCGGCCAGGTCCACCGGCGAGCGCTGGCCGATGACCCGCACGCGCCCCTTGAGCGCCGGGTAGTGCCGGCACAGCCGCTCCAGCATCTGCGCCTTCACGCGCTCGGCGCCTGCCTCCCAGTCCCGGGTGGCCTGCTCCGCGCCGCGCGCGTCCACGGGCAGCGCGGGCGCGTTCACCATGACGAACAGCCCGGTGCGGCCCGGCGGCACCATGCTCTCGTCGGTGGCGGACGGGTTGCAGAAATACACCGTCGGGTCGGACGCGAGCTGCCCGCCGAACAGCTCGTCGAACTCGCGCCGGTAGTCGCCGCCGAAGAGCACCGCGTGGTGCGGCAGGGCGATGCGGCCCTCCACCTCCAACAGCAGCACGAAGCCGGACAGCGCCAGGGGCTCCTCCGCGCGCGCGAGCCGCTCCAGCGGATCCGCGTTCACCACCACGCTGTCGAAGCGCTCCGTGCCCTCCTGTGGGCCCACCTGGTAGCCCTCGCGCGTGCGCTCGAAGCGCGCCCGCGTGTCCAGGTGGATGCGCACGCCCAGCCGGCGCACGGCCTGTCCCAGCGCCTCCACCAGCGCGCCGATGCCGCCGCGGACGTGGTGCACGCCGTAGGCCTGCTCGATGTGCGGAATCAGCGCGAAGGCCGCGCTGGCCTCGTAGGGGGACGCGCCCGTGTACGTGGCGAAGCGGCCCACGTACTGCCGCAGGTGGTCCGTCTTGAAGTGCCGGCCCGCCAGCTCATGCAGCGTGCCCAGCTTCATCCCCGCCATGACGGCCCCCACGCCGCGCTTCGCCACGCGCGTCATGAAGCCGGCCATGCCCTCGAAGGGCGCCTCCAGGTACGGCTCGCCCGCGGCCCGCCAGATGGCCGCGGCCTCCTGGTAGAAGCCGCGGATGCCGTCGCGCTCACCCGGGCGGACTCCCGCCGCGCTCTGCGCCATCCGCTCCACGTCCTTGTAGGCCGTGAAGTCACACCCGTCCTCGAAGCGGTAGGCGCACTGCGGCTCCAGCTCCGTGAAGCGCGGCAGCAGGTCCTCGGCGCCCAGCTGCTGGAAGGTGCCACGCACCAGGTGCGGCAGCGTCAGCAGCGTGGGCCCCGTGTCCAGGGTGATGCCATTGACGGTGACGGCCTGGGCCTTGCCGCCCAGCGAGGCGCCTCGCTCGAACAGCGTCACCTCGTGCCCGTCCTTCGCCAGCAATCCGGCGGCCGTCAGGCCACCGATGCCGCCCCCCACCACCGCGACGCGGGTGCGCTTCATGCCCCACCTCCCATGCGCCGCTGAAGCCCCGGGTTCATTCCATCGCCACGCATGACGCCCTCACCCTCCCGTCCCGGTGGGCAAGAGCGGCATGCGCGCCTCGCCCTGGGGGACGGGCAGCACCGCGGCGGGCCGCACCATGGCCGCGGAGGCCAGCGCGAGCTTGCGGCGCGTCGTCACGTGGGCCCGGGCGCTGAACACGTCATAGTCGCGCGCTTCGATGTCGCGCAGGATGTCGCCGTAGATGGCGCCCATCAGCCGCACCATCCGCTGGCTGCCGAAGCCCGTCAGGTAGCGCACCCCGGCCGCCGCCCGCGCGTAGTACGCCCGCGAGCGCTCCACCTGGAAGCGCATGAAGGACCGCCAGCGCGCATCCACCTGTCCGCGCCGCAGGTCCTCCTCCGACAGCCCGAAGGCGGCCAGCTCCTCGGCGGGCAGGTACACCCGGCCGCGCTCCCAATCTTCGCGCACGTCGCGGAGGATGTTGGTGAGCTGCATGGCCCGGCCCAGGTCGGCCGCGGGCTCCACCGCCGCCGCGTCCGCGCACCCCAGCACCGGCGTCAGCATCAGCCCCACCACGCCCGCCACGCGGTAGCAGTAGAGGTCCAGCTCCGCCCAGGTGGTGTAGCGGTGCTTCGTCAGGTCCATCTCCATGCCGGAGATGAGGTCCTGGAAGGGCTGCTCCGGAATCCGGAAGTGGCGCACCGTGTGCTCCAGCGCGGCGAACTCCCGCGCGTCCCACGGCGTCGCGGCCTCGCGGCCCTTCACCCGGTCCGCCGGCGGCCCCAGCTCGCGCGAGGCCAGCTCCGGCATGGGCAGATACAGCTCCGCCACGCGCTGCCGCGCCCGCGCCAGCCGCACCGGCAGCGCGTCGGCAGCGCTCGCCGCGTCGTCCCCGTCCACCATGTCGTCCAGGCGCCGGCAGAAGGCGTAGAGCGCGAACGCCGCCTTCCGCCGCAGGCCGAAGAGCAGGTACGAGGCGAAGAAGAAGCTCTTGGCGTGATGGCGCGTCACCTGCTTCGCCAGCACATAGCCGCGCGCCACCAGCGCCTTGTCGACAGGCGGGCTCACGCGGCCACCCCTTCCAGCGGCGCGGCCGTCCGGGGCGACAGCGAGACGCCCTGCGCCTGGGCCCACGTCATCAGCCGCTCCGTCACCAGCCGCGCGGAGATGAGCACCGTGGGCAGCCCCGTCCCGGGCTGCGTGGAGGCGCCGACGAAGAAGAGGTTCTTCACCCGCGCGTCCTGGTTGGCCGGACGGAACGGCCCAATCTGCGTGAAGTTCTGCGACAGGCCGAAGGCGCTGCCACGCGCCAGGTTGAAGGTGCCGGCCCAGTCGTCCGGGGTGAAGACGCGCTCCACCTCGATGTCCGACTCCAGCGAGGGGAAGCCCAGCTCCGCCATGCGCGCGAAGAACTTCGCGCGGACCTTGGGCCCTTCCTCCTTCCAGTCCAGGTCCGGGTGCTGGTGCGGCACGGGCACCAGCACGTAGAGCGCGTCCTTGCCCTCGGGCGCCAGGGACGCGTCGGTGCGGGTGGGCGCGTTGACGTAGAAGCTGGGGTCCTCCGGCACGCGGAAGCGCTCGAAGATGTCGTCGAAGGAGCCCTTGTAGTCCCGGCCGAACACCACGTTGTGGTGCAACAGCTCCGGGTAGCGCCGCTTCATGCCCAGGTAGAGCATGTAGCCGCTGGACGTGTAGCGCAGCTTCTCCTTGCGCTTGAGCGTCGTGGCCTTCGGGTCCAGCAGCTTGTCGTACGCGTAGGGCAGGTCCGCGTTGCACAGCACCGCGTCCGCCTCCACCACCTCACCGCCCTCCAGCCGCACGCCTTGCGTACGGCCGCCGTCGGTGAGGATGCGCTCCACGGGCGCGCCGTAGCGGAAGCGCACGCCCTCCTCGCGCGCCAGCCGCTCCAGGGCCTGGGGGATGGCATACAGGCCGCCCTTGGGGAACCAGATGCCCACGCCCAGCTCGGTGAAGGGCAACAGGCCGTAAACCGCGGGCGACGCGTAGGGCGACACGCCCAGGTACATCGTCTGGAAGGTCATCGCCGCGCGCAGGCGCTCGTCCTGGAAGAAGCGGCTGACGTCCCCGTACATGCGGCGGTGGGCGCGCACCTGGAAGATGCGCGCGAGCACGCGCGGCGAGAGGTAGTCACGCAGGCCCTCGTAGTTGCGCCCCACCAGGTGGTCCAGGCTCGTGCGGTACTGGACGCGGCCCTGGGCCAGGAAGGCGAGGTAGCGCGCATAGCTGCCGGGCTCCACGCGCTCCAGCTCGCGGCCCATGGCGCACAGCTCTGTCGTGAAGGTGACCTCCGAACCGTCCCGGAAGTGGACCCGGTAGTTCGGATCGCACTTGAGCAACGTCAGGTAGTCCTCGATGCGGCGGCCCACCGCGCGGAAGGTCTCCTCGAAGACCTCCGGCATCAGCACGATGGTGGGGCCCAGGTCCCACGTGAAGCCCTCCACCTGCAACCGGTTGCAGCGCCCGCCCGGCCCCTGCGTCTTCTCGAAGACCTGGACGTCGAAGCCCTGGTGCGCCAGCCGGGCGGCGGCGGCCAGCCCCCCACGCCCGCGCCCACCACGACAATGCGCCTGCCCTGTGTCGATGCGCTCATGGCGTCCTCAGGCGGCGCGGTGGGCCAGCCGGGCGATGAGCGCGTCGAGCAGCTCTCTCACACCGTTGGGATTGGGCAGCGACTGCAACGAGCGGCGAGCGGCCCGGGAGGCGCGCACCACCATGCGCTCACACGCGGCCCGGCCGCCACAGGACTCCACCAGCGCGCGGGCCCGCGCCAGCGCCGCCGCGTCCTTCCGCGCCACCGGCAGCGCCCACAGCGCCTCCAGCTCCGCGCGCTCGTCCGCGGCGGCGCGCGCGAAGGCGGCCAGCACTGGAAAGGTTCGCTTGCCTTGGAGGAAGTCGCCGTCAGCGGCCTTGCCAGCGACGTTCGAATCACCAAAAAGGCCCAGCAAATCGTCCCGAAGCTGGTAGGCAAGACCGACGTGACGGCCCACGCGCTCCAATCCTTCCACCATGCCGCTGCTGGCGCCGCCGAGCATGGCCCCGCACACCAGCGGGGCGCAGAAGCCGTAGCGCGCCGTCTTGAGATGCGCCACGCGCAGCGTCTGGAAGAGCGTCACCTCCGCCAGCGGCGCGCGCCCCAGGTCCAGGTCCAGGTACTGCCCGGCCGCCGTGTGACGGCACACGCCCAGGTAGTACTGCACCACGCCCGCGACGCCCGGCATCCCCGACCCCAGCATGGCCTCCAGCGCGCGCGCGAAGAGGTGGTCGCCCACCACCACGGCCAGGTCCTCCCCCGCGCGTCCGGGCGCCAGCATCCGGTGCAGGGACGCGGCGCCCCGCCGCAGCTCCGCCTGGTCCGCCACGTCGTCATGGATGAGGAGGAAGGTGTGCAGCAGCTCCAGGCCCGCGGCGAAGCGCCACAGCCCGGAGGGCACCACCGCGCTCCCACGCGCCAGGCAGTGTCCGGCCATCACCAGCGCCGGGCGGAGCCGCTTGGCGGGCCGCAAGGTATAGGCCCGGGCCTGCGACAGCGCCTGTGTCCAACGAACGTCCAGGCAGGCCTCGTCGGGGAGCTCGAACAGCTCCGCCAGCGAGGTCTCCACCTCCGCCTGGACCAGCTGCAGCCAGGCCTGCTCCAGAGGAAGCAGGCCCGTCGGCGGCTGCGCATCGGGAAGCGTGAGTGCCATGCTTCTTTCCTCCGAAGAACCTGATCCTTTGCTCCCTAGAGGTAGCGTTTGCGTCCAGAGCTTGTCAAGGGTATGTCTAAGGTTTGCGATAACCTTGTACACAGAGGTCCCCTCATGAAGGCGTGGATCGCAGGTGCGCTCTCCATCTCCCTGGCAGCGGGAAGCGCCCTGGGCGCGGCGCCTGCCACGGAGCCGGTGGACGCGACGTTACGCACCTCCGCGGGAAAGGAGGTCCGGCTTTCCAAGTGGCGCGGGAAACCGGTCATTCTGTTCTACGAGGACAAGGACTCGACCAAGCTCAACTCGGCCCTGAAGAAGGAGCTGTTCGCCCGGGGGAAGGAGCGCGGAATCCTGGACGCGGCCTGGGTGCTGGCGGTCGCAAACCTTCAGAATTTCGACTTTTTTCCGGCCCGGCAGATTGCCCTCTCCTTCGTCCGGGACGAGGAGAAGAAGGTGGGCGTGCCTATCCTGGTGGATATGGATGGAACGCTGGGGAAGGCGCCGTGGAAGCTGCCGGTGAAAACCTCCAACATCGTGCTGCTGGACGCCGAGGGGGCCCTGGTCTACCGGCACTCCGGCCGGATGAAGCCGGATGAGCTGACGACCTTCTTCGCCATCCTGAGCCGCCTGGTGGGCGTGGACCTGAATGACCCGGCGCCCTCGGAGCCCTCGCCGTGAAGGTGGCCGTCACCGGCGCGAGCGGCTTCCTGGGTCCAGGGCTTGTCCAAGGTTTGTTGGAGCGTGGACACCAGGTCCACGTCCTGGCCCGGAACGTTGAACACGCCCTGGCCCACCTGCCCGCCGGGGTGACGGGGGCGGCCTTCAACGCGGGCGCGCCGCTGCCGCCCGAGGCCCTGGCGGACGCGGAGGCCGTCGTGCACCTGGCGGGCGAGCCGGTGGCGCAGCGCTGGACGAAGGAAGGCAAGCACCGCATCCACGACAGCCGGGTGCTGGGCACGCGCGCGGTGGTGGCGGCGATGCGGGGCGCGAGCACGGTGCGGCGGTTCGTGTCGGCGTCCGCCATTGGCTACTACGGCGGCACGCGCGGGGCGGACCCGCTGACGGAGGAGAGCCCTCCGGGTGACGACTTCCTGGCCCGCGTGTGCGTGGACTGGGAGGCGGAGGCGATGCAGGCGCGCGAGTCCGGCATCACCACGGCGGTGGTGCGCATGGGCGTGGTGCTTCACCCGGACGGCGGCGCGCTCCACAAGATGCTCCCCCCCTTCCGCGTGGGCGCGGGCGGCCCGGTGGGAAGCGGCGAGCAGTTCGTGAGCTGGGTGCACCGCGACGACGCCAGGGATTTGCTCCTCTTCCTGCTGGCCCACCCCCAGGTGGAGGGCGTGGTGAACGCCACCGCGCCCACGCCGGTGACGAACGCCTTCTTCGCGCACATGCTGGGCCACGTGCTGGGCCGCCCGTCCGTGGTGCGCGTTCCGGCGTTCATGCTCAAGGCGGCCCTGGGAGAGATGGCGAAGGTGGTGCTGGAGGGCCAGCGCGTGCTGCCCCAGCGCGCGCATGAGGCCGGCTTCGTGTTCCGCTACCCGGAGTTGGAGGGCGCGCTGCGCGACCTGCTGGCATAGGGTGCGTGGATGGACGCGAAGACACTGGAGGCGCGGGCCCGCGCCGAGGGCACGCCCGTCATCGAAGCGGACACCGCCACCTTCGTGTGGCGTGGCCGGGGCCCCATCTGCCTCCAAGGTGACTTCCAGGACTGGCGAGGCAAGCCGCTGCCCCTCAAGCGCGTGGCGCCCGGGCTGTGGGCTCGCACGCTGACGCTGCCCGCGGATGCCTACGTCGAATACGCGCTGGAGGACGCGCGCGGCCAGCGCGTGGAGGACCCGCTCAACCGCCACCCTTCCGACAACGGCCTTGGCGGCATCAACCATTCGTTCCACATGCCCCGGGCCCGCTCTTCCCTGCCCGCCCGGCACCCGCGCGGCGCGCCCCGGGGCCGCGTCACACGGCACGTGGTGGACACGGGGGACGTGGACCTGCCGGGCCAGCGCCGGGTGTACCTGTACGCGCCGCCCACGGACGCGCCGGCGCCGCTGCTGGTGGTGTACGACGGCGAGGACTACCTGCGCCGCGTGCGCCTGCCGGAGCTGGTGGACACCCTGGTGGCCGAAGGCCGCATGCGTCCGGTGGCCCTGGCGCTCGTGTGCAACGGCGGCGACACGCGCAGCACGGAGTACGCCTGCAGCGAATACACGGTGGGGCTGCTGAAGTGGAAGGTGCTGCCGCTGGCGCGCCAGAAGCTGTCGCTGGTGGACGAGCGGCGCAGCCCCGGCGCCCACGCGGTGCTGGGGGCCTCGCTGGGCGGGTTGATGGCGCTCTACACCGGCCTGCGCATGCCGGACGTCTTCGGCCGGGTGCTGTCGCAGTCCGGGGCCTTCGCGGTGGAGGGCCATGACTTCGTCGTCTTCGACCTCGCGCGGCACCCGCCCCGCCGCCCGCTGGACGTCTGGCTGGACTGCGGCCGCTTCGAGGGCCTGCTGGCGGGCAACCGCCGCATCACTCCCGTGCTCTCAGAAGCCGGGCATCAGGTGGAACTCCGGGAATACAGCGGCGGGCACAACTACCCGGCGTGGCGGGAAGACCTGGTGCACGGGCTGGAGCGCCACTTCCCTCCCTGGCCCGCCAAGCGCCGGGAGTCATTGCGCTTTTCCGGGCGCTGACGCGGGCCCGCCCGCCGTGCGAGGGGGTCGCGGCGGACGCACGTTAGGGGCGGGACGCAACTGGAGCCACACCGCGCCCGATAACCTACATGGGAATTCCCGGAGCTCTGTCCGCGCCGGGCCCCATCCCTGGAGCCCCCCATGTCTCGCATTGATGGTGGTAACCGTCCGTCCTCGCCCAAGGGCACGGCGCCTGAGCGCGCCAGCGCTCCGGAGCAGCGGCCGGCCTCCGGCGCCGCCACCCAGGGGACGACGGGCGTCCAGGCGCACCGCACGGTGCAGACGTTCCAGGGCCGCAGTGACTTCGAGCCCGACCGGCGCCCCACCCAGCGCGGCGTGGCGGCGCCGCCCCCTGACGCCACCGCCATCGCGGGCGCCGACGCGGAGCTGGAGCTGCTCTCCGAGTTTCCCGACCAGGCGGACGCCCAGGGCGGGCTCGCCTCCGCCATGCTGCACGCGCACGCGAACGAGCCCGCCTCGCAGGCCCGCATCGTCGAGCGCTTGAAGGAGGACGGCCGCCTGGAGTCGCTCTTCGGCGAGGTGTTCCGCGAGGGCAATCCCTACGTCGAGCAGCCGCACCGCAGCGCCGTCGTGCGCGCGCTGGGGACCGCCATGGCGCGGGGCACGGTGACGTCCGACGACCTGCGCGCCTTCGCTCGCGGCGCCTACGCGCAGGAGTGGCGGCAGATTGGCTCTGAGCTGACGCCCTCCCGCCCCCTCACGGAGAAGCCGTAGCGCACGAGCCGGATGCACCCATGAAAGCTCCTCGTCGACGCACCCCCGGCGCGGGTCGCAGGAAGACCATCAGCAGACGCTCCCGCCCGGCCCGGCGCGCACATGGCACGTACCGGGCCCGGCTCAGGGCGCGCCCGGCCAGGAAGTACCGGGTGCGGCTGCGGACCGCCCGCCGCACCTTCTGACGGACGCGCGCTCGCGCCCGGCTCAGGGCAGCGCGACCTGCCCGGGTGACGAGCGCTGTCCCGCGGTCCCCAGGCCCAGCGCGCCGTGGAGGCTGGAGCCCCAGCTCAGCACCGTGCCGTCGCGCTTCATGGCCAGGGAGAAGTCCGCCCCGCCCGACACCACGGTGACGTCCGCCAGCTCCCGCACGCGCAGGGGCTCCGTCCGGTTCGCGTTGTCCCCCAGCCCCAGCTGGCCGTGCGAGTTGCGCCCCCACGTCCACACCGTGCCCTTGGCCCCCACGGCGAACGCGTGGCGCGCCCCCGCGCCCACGGCGGACACCGAGGACAGGTTCGGCACCGGCCGGGGCACGAAGCGAGACGGCGTGCCGCCGTCGCCGTCGCCCAGCTGGCCGAACGCGTTGTCGCCCCACGTCCACACGGTGCCGTCGCCCCGCAGCGCCACCGTGTGCGCCGCGCCCGCGCGCACGGCCACCACGCCGTCCACGCCCTTCACCACCCAGCGCGAATAGCTTGTCGTGCCGGTGGCGTCTCCCAACTGGCCCGACGCGTTGTTGCCCCACGCGGACAGGGTGCCGTCCGAGTGCAGCGCCAGCGAGTAGTGGTCTCCGCCCGCCACGGCCACCACGCCCCCCAGCCCCTCCACCCGGCCTGGCAGGGCGCGCGACTCCGCGGTGGTGCCGTCGCCCAGTTGGCCGAACACGTTGTAGCCCCACGTCCACACCGAGCCGTCCGAGCGCACCGCCAGCGCGTGGTAGCCCCCCGAGCCAATGGCCACCACGTTCTCCAGCCCGGCCACCTGCACCGGCCTCGTGCGCGAAGTGGACGTGCCGTCCCCGAGCTGGCCGAAGCCATTGGCGCCCCACGCCCAGACGGTGCCATCACTGCGCAGCGCCAGCGAGTGCCAGGCGCCCGAGGACACGGCCACCACGCTCGACAGGCCCTGCACCTCCAGGGGCGCGGCGCGGCGCTCGGTGGTGCCGTCCCCCAGCTGGCCGAACGCGTTGCCACCCCACGCCTGCACGGTGCCGTCCGACATCAGCGCCACCGCGTGCTGCTCCCAGGCGCGCACGGTGCGCACGGGCGGGCGGATTTTCGGCCCCTCGATCTTCACCACCATGGGCGTCAGGCGCGGGCCCGTCTCCCCATCTCCGAGCTGACCGTACTCATTGCTGCCCCAGGCGCGGGCGGTGCCGTCCAGCAGCACGGCCACGGAGTACTGCTCTCCCGCGGCCACCGCCTCCACGCCCCGCAGCTCCGGCACCTGCTGGGGCCACATCCACGTCGGCGAGGACGAACCATTGCCCAGCTGCCCCAGCGTGTTGTCGCCCCACGTCCACACCGTGCCGTCGGCGCTCAGCGCCACCACGTGGTGGGCCCCCGCGGACATGGCGCGGATGCCCTTCACGACGGCCACCTGGCTGGGCACGCTCCGCGTGTGGTTGGTGCCGTCGCCCAGCTGGCCGGACGGGTTCGTGCCCCAGGCCCACGCGGTGCCGTCGTCACGCACCGCCACCGAGAAGGCGCGCCCGGCCGCCACGGACGCCACACGCTCCAGCCCCTTCACGCGCACCGGCGTCAGGCTCGGCTCGGTGCCCCCCTCTCCCAGCTGGCCCGAGCCATTCGCGCCCCAGGCCCATGGCGCGCCGTCCTCGCCCACCGCCAGGGCGTGCGTCTCGCCCAGCGCCACGGCCACCACGTTGGAGAGGTGCTTGAGCTGGGTCGGCAGCGCGCGGTCCATGACGGTGCCGTCCCCCAGCTGGCCACTGGCGTTGCCGCCCCAGCTCCACACGGAGCCATCCGCGCGCAGCGCCACCGACGCGTCTCCACCCGCCGCCAGCGCCACCACGCCTTGAAGCCCCTCCACCAGCCCCGGCGTCACGCGCGGGGCGGTGGTGCCATCCCCCAGCTGCCCCCGGCTGTTCGCGCCCCAGGCCCAGACGGTGCCGTCACACGCGAGCGCCAGCGAGTGCCGCACACCGCTGGCGACGGAGCGGACACAGGGAACGCCGCGCACGGGCACGGGCGCCGCGCGGTGGGTGGTGGTGCCGTCGCCCAGCTGTCCCGAGCCATTCTCGCCCCAGGCCATCACCATGCCATCGGCGCGCACCATCAACGTGTGCGCGCGGCCAACGGACAGCCGGTCCACGCGGCCAATGCCACGCACCTGCACCGGCACGGCGCTCCAACCCGCGGCGCCCAGGCCCAGCTGGCCGAAGCGGTTGTAGCCCCACCCGCGCAACGTCCCGTCCGAGTGCAGCGCGAGCACGTGCAGGTGACTGGGATGAAGCGCCTGGATGCCCGTCAGGCCAGGGATGAGGGCGGGCCGCACGCGCGAGGTGAGCGTCCCGTCCCCGAGCTGGCCATAGCCGTTGGAGCCCCACGCCCGCACCGTGCCGTCACCTTGCAGCGCCATGGAGTGGGAGCGGCCACCGCTGACGGCGGTGATGCCCTGCAGCCCCGGCACCTGCATGGGGCGGAAGCGGTCCGCCCAGGAGCCGTCCCCGAGCTGCCCTTCACCATTGTCGCCCCATGCCCACACCGTGCCGTCGCTCCGCACGGCCAGCGCATGCGCGGAGCCCGCCGCCACGCGGGTGACGTTCGTCAGTCCCTCCACGCGCACCGGTCGCAGCCGCTGCACGCCGCCGCCATCTCCCAGCTGTCCCTCGAAGCCCTCGCCCCACGTCCACACCGTGCCGTCGGACTGCAGGGCCATGGAGAAGTACGAGCCGGCGGCCACCGCCACCACCGTGCCGAGCCCCGACACGCGCACCGGCGTCAACCGGTCCGCCGTCGTGCCGTCGCCCAGCTGTCCCAGCGCGTTGTAGCCCCAGGCCCATACGCTGCCGTCGCTGCGCAGCGCCAGGACATGGCTGCCGCCCGCGGCCACCGCCGTCACCGACGTCAGACCCGACACCGCGACGGGCCGGGCGCGGTCGTGGGTGGTGCCATCTCCCAGCTGCCCGGCGGCGTTGCGCCCCCAGGCCCAGAGTGTCCCATCCATGCCCACGGCGAGCGAATGGTGGGCGGCCGAGGCGACGCCGCGGACGCTGCCGAGCCCCTCCACGCGCACCGCGGCGTGGCGCTCGGCGGTGCTGCCATCACCGAGCTGTCCGTAGGAGTTGCGGCCCCAGGCCCAGACGGAGCCGTCCCCCAGCGCGGCCAGGGAGTGGAAGCTGCCCGTCGCCACCGACGTCACGCCCGCCAGGCGCATCACCGACGCGGGCACCACGTGGCGCTCGGAGCCGCCGTGGCCCAGCTGGCCCGAGGGGCCGCCGCCCCAGGCCCAGAGCGTGCCGTCCTTTCGCAGGGCCAGCGCGTGCTGCGCGCCGCCCACCACCGAGGCCACCGCGTTCAGCCCCGACACCTGCCCCGGCGTGGCGCGGTCGGTGGTGTCTCCATTGCCCAGCTGGCCGGAGCCATTGGCCCCCCACGCGAACACGGTCCCCGCTTCGAGCAGCGCCAGCGAATCCGAGTCCATGGAGGCCACGGCCTTCACCCGCTCGAGCCCCGGCACCTGCATGGGCACGGCGCGGTCATTCCACGTGCCATCACCGAGCTGCCCGGAGGCATTGCTGCCCCACGCCCACACGCCGCCGGCCTTGCCCAGCGCCAGCGCGTGGTAGGTGCCCGCCGCCACCGCGGTGATGCCATTGAGCTGGGAGACCTTCACGGGAGACAGGCGCGGGGTGAAGGTGCCGTCGCCCAGCTGGCCGGAGCCGTTGGAGCCCCACGCGCGCACCGTGCCGTCCTCGAGCACGGCCAGGGTGAAGTCGAAGCCCGCGGCGAGCGCGACCGCGCCCTTCAGCCCGGGGACCTGCTCGGGCGTGAGCCCCGGCTGCGTGTGCCCCCGGCCGAGCTGTCCGTGGAAGTTCGTCCCCCACGCCCACACCGTGCCGTCTTCACGCAGCGCCAGCGAGTGGAAGTCTCCGGCGGCCACCGCCACTACGCTGGCAAGGCCAGCCACCTGCATCGGCGTCGCGCGGTCGGTGGTGGTGCCGTCCCCGAGCTGCCCGGAGCTGTTGCTGCCCCATGTCCACACCGTGCCATCCGCGTCCAGCGCGAGCGAGTGGGCAGCTCCGGACACCACCGACACGATGTCCTCCAGCGCCGCCAGCCGCACCGGCGCCAGCCCCTGGAGGGACAGCGCCGCCCCGCCAAGCTGGCCGGAGCCATTGCCGCCCCAGGCCCACACGTCGCCCTCGGGTGACAGATACAGCGAGTGCTGGGCACCCGCGGCGATGCGCATCAGCGGGGCCGCGACGACCACTCGCTGGGCGCGCGCGGCGTGTGGAGGCTCCGGCGTGGCGAGCTCCCCCGAGGGCTCGCAGCCAACCATCAGCAAGGCGCTCAACAGGCACGTCAACAGGCGGCGTGTTCCCGCCATCAGGTCAGGGGGCATGGGGGTCTCCTCGAGGAGGTGGTGCATTCGCGTCAGCCAGGCGGTTCGCCGTCACACGCGCGGCGACCCTTCAGTGGCTTGCGGGCAGGCCGGTGTATACGGCCAACACGCTGTTACTTGTATCGCGAGAACGGCTCAGGCGCTCTCCTGGCTGCCTGCCGCGAGCGCATGCGGCGTGGGTTCGGGTCGCGTTTGCCCCAGCTGCAAACGTCCCGCGCGGATTGATGCGATGTCCGTGTACGAGTCGTTCACATTTCTTCACGCCGGATTGCGTTGCAGCGCGTCGTGCACGGGTCAGGATGGCGCGCGGGATGGGCGCCAAGGCAGGGGGCTGCCGCACCGCTCGCCATGACAGGCCGGAATGGTAGGCCTTGCCGCCTATGCAAGCCTACCTCGCTTTGGGAATTGCACTGTTCGCCGTGTCCTGGCTGGGCTGTTCCACCGTCAGCAGGCCTCCCATCCAGCAGGCATGGGAAGCGGCCGAGGTGGAGTGCGACGACCCTCGGGAAGACTCGTGCGTCACCCTCCTGTGCCTGGATGACGCCTGCGGCTTCTACCGCTGCGAGGACACGCCAGGGGAGATTGAGCTTGCGCGTTTCCCGCCCTCGCGTCCGCCAGCGGCTGCGGCGGCGCCCGGTAGTGGCCCCCGGAGGAACTGGGGCGGCGCGCGGAATCTCCCGCGTGGCGCCGTCATGACGTTCCCCCACTGGAACGGCGCCCCCGCGCGGGTCATCCCCCCTTCACGTCAGCTCACGCCCGGACGCTGGGAAAAGCACCACATCTTCCCGCAAGAGAGGGAACTCAGAGAGTGGTTTGAGCGCCAGGGCATCAAAATCCACGACTACACCATGCCCATTCCGCGTGACGTTCATCAACGGATTCACAACGTGGGGGGGCGAGGTGGTCGGTGGAATCAAGCCTGGCGCGACTTCAAGGCGGACAACCCATTGGCTGCGCCTGTCGAGATTTACAAGCACGCGGGGGAGCTCATCCACCGTTTCCAGCTCATCGGTGGCCCCATCCAGCCGTACTATTCCCGGCCCGGAGCGTGAGCCCATGAATCGATTTTTCTGGATGCGGGAAGACAGGGCGGTCGCGGACACATACGGCGGGGAGGCCCACGGCTCACACAAATGGGGGCTGCCCGGCGCGAGCTGCTCCGCATGCGGCGCTACATGGAGCGGGGCCGGGCACTACCTCCCGTCCGTTGACCTGTCACAACTGCCAGAGCACCGCGCGTTCGAGAAGGCTCGACCCGAGCCCTTCCCGGAGTTTGTACGCCTGCGCGAGTTGGTGCGGCCTCTGGTGGCTCCGGATTCGCAACTTCCACCCGGTACGGGCTTCGGCCCGTTGGTTGGAACCGCCTTCGGAAAGCTCCCTGCGTTTGCCTGGATAATCGATGTGCTACTTGTTCACCGAGAGGCGGTGGAACGGCTCCAGGCCGAGGAGCTACGGGGCATCCATCCTTGCCCGACAGCCCTGCGATTCCGTCAGAAGCGTCCACCGGAACTGTTGGAGCTTCAGGTACAGCCCCGTGGGCGCTTGCACCCAGCTTGCGTCCCTCTGGACGTGCCGCCACCGTGCCCTACCTGCGGCCGACATGCGTTCAGAAGGCCCGACGAGCCCATCCTGGACACGGCATCCCTCCCCCCGGAGCTGGACCTGTTCCGGGTGAGCAACTTCGCCACGATGGTCATCGGCACGGAGCGCTTCGTGGACGCCGTGCGCCGCCTGAATCTGGATGGCATCACATTCCGCGAACTGCCGACGCGATAGGGCGGCGCTGGAGTGTTGATGGTCATCGGACTCCGAGCGCCATGGGCTGCATGCCGCAAGCGCATGCGACGTGAGTTCGGGTCGCGATTGCCCCAGCCGCGAACGTCCCGCGCGGATTGATGCGATGTCCGTGTACGAGGCGTTCACATTTCTTCACGCGGCTTGCGTTGCAGCGCGTCGCGCACGGAGCAGGATGGCGCACTGCATGGTCACTGCGCGCTTCGTCCTCTTCGCCCTCGTCACCGCCCCCGCCACGGTCGCCGTCCACGTCTATCTGTACCGGCGCCTCTTCGCGGCCACGTCGGAACACCGCGCGTGGCGGCGCGTGGGCATGGGCGTCATGACGGTGCTAGGCACACTGCTGGTGCTGTCGTGGTCCGTGACGCGCTTCCTTCCCATGGACTCCACCTTCGCCGTGGCCACGGCGGTGTGGACGTGGATGGGCATGGCCATCTACCTGCTGCTCGCGCTCGGAGTGTTGGGCACGGTGCGCAAGGTGACGGCGCGGATACAGCGCTCGCGCGGCGAGCCGGCGGTGGTTGAGTCGCGGGTCGTCGGCACCGCGGACCCGGTGTTCCAGGCGCACGCGGTGGGTGGCTCGGCGCAAGCTGGCGGCACGCTGGCAGCGACTGGCACGGAGTCTATCTCGGTGGCTCAAGAGGCCATGGCGACCCGTGGACACGGCGCGGCGGCGACGCGCACCGAAGCCGCGCCGGTGGCCATGGCGGAGGGGCCCGTCGGCGCCACTTCCGCGTCCTCAGCCCCGGTGGATGTGGAGCGTCGACGCTTCCTTGCTCGGGCGACAGCCGGCGGAGCGGTGCTGGCCGCGGGCGGCGTGACGGGCTTCGGGATGTGGAGCGCCTTCCACCCGCCGGTAGTGAACGAGGTGGCGGTGAAGCTGCCGGGGCTGCCCAAGGCGCTGGATGGCTTCAGCATCGTCCACTTGAGCGACATCCACGTGGGCCCCGTCATCCGGCGCCGCTTCATGGACGAGTTGGTGCGCCGCTGCAACGCGCTACGCCCGGACCTGGTGTGCATCACCGGAGACCTGGTGGATGGCCACGTCGCGTCGCTGGCCCCAGCGGTGTCGGCGCTGTCCGAGCTGAAGTCACGCCACGGCACCTACTTCGTCACGGGAAACCACGAGTACTACTGGAGCGACGCGGCCTGGGCGGAGGCGCTGGAGCGCATGGAGGTGCAGGTGCTGCGCAACCGCCACGTGCGCATTGGCGACACGGCCGCGTCCTTCGACCTGGTGGGCGTGGACGACTGGTCGGCGGGCAAGATGGGATTCTCGCAGGGCTATGACCTGGCGGCGGCGACGGCGGGCCGGGATTCCGAGCGGGCCTCGGTGCTGCTCGCGCACCAGCCGTCGAACTGGAAGGTCGCGGCGCAAGAGGGAATGGGCTTGCAGCTCTCCGGACACACGCATGGGGGTCAGTTCTTCCCATTCACGCTGGCGGTCTCCGCCATCTGGGAGCACGACGCGGGCTTGTTCAGCGAGGGGGACCGGAATCTGTATGTCAGCCGGGGAACAGGCTTCTGGGGTCCGCCGCTGCGCGTCGGAGCGCCGCCGGAGATTGTCCGGGTGACACTGTTGGCGTGATGCATAGATTCGCCGGGTATGGCCAGGGAACCTGCCCAGCGAGAGCTGAAACAAGAGCGTGCCGCGCGCACGCGCACGGAGATTCTGGAAGCGGCTATCCACCTCTTCGCGCGCCGGGGATTTCTCGCCACGACCATGGCGGACTTATCCCGCGCCATCCGGATGACCCCTGGAGCGCTGTACTGGCACTTCCCCACCAAGGAAGACCTGCTGCTGGCTGCGATTGAAGAACTGCACCAGCGCTGCGTCCACGAGTTCCAACTGCTCGGCGACTACCGCGATCTGCCGGCACAAGCGCAGTTCCAGGCGATATCCGAGCGGGCGCACCGGCTCCTGCGCGAGCACCGCGAATACGGCATCTTCTTCGCGATGCTCGCAGCGGAAGCGGCTGATTCGAATGACCAGGTGGCGGAGGCCATCCGCGACAAGCTCGCGTTCTACGCGACGACTTTGGAGGACATCATCCGCCACGGGCAGGAGACGGGAGAATTCCGACAGGATGTGGATGCACTCCACGCGGCGCACAGCCTGCTTGGTGGATTCCTGGGAGTGCTCGTGCACCAGAACCTCTTCCGGGCCTCCATGGCCTTTGACCTGCCTGTGGCAGCGCTGAGCTTGCTGATGACGGCTGGAATCGCGCCCCCCTCCACCACTGGGTAAACGCCTCGGCCGCCCCCATCAGGAAACGCCCCCAGACGACATCCGCCCGGGTCTCAATGCGCCACCGCCCCACCCAAGCCCCGCCAGGGAAATCCGTCGCCTGCGGGAACCGGACCTTGATGATGCGATTGGAAGCTTCCTCGTTCACCCAAACAAGGCCTCTTCCAACGCGGGCCTGAAGACTTCGAGGTCCCACGCCCCTTGCTCCGGAAAGCCCTTGTTGGTCCGGTCCATCAACCACGTCTCCAAGTGGGCCAGCAACAAGTTCGCAGTCTCCTCCCTGGTGATGAGCCCCATGCCCGCACACACCCAAGCTTCCTTTTCTCCATACAGAATCGACTCGATGAACCTGGACAACTCGGCGTCCGACACGTCCGGAGAGCCGATGACTTCCGCCACCTTTCGCGCACAGACGATGAGACCTTGAATGTCGGGGTGTTCCCGTGCGCCATGTCGCGTCCCCATGTCCCTCCCTCCTGGTTCAACGAGCCCAGAGCCGAGATTTAAACACACACAGGAGAGCGTCCGGTCAAACCAAGCCAGTTCAATCGGGACACGCCCGAGAGCAAGGCAGCTCTTCACATAATCATTGGCATTACCTACAACCCCTGGCGCCGCTGAAAATCAAACGGGCGGAACCCCATGTCAGGGTTCCGCC
This sequence comes from Myxococcus sp. AM010, assembly GCF_013372585.1. Lineage (NCBI taxonomy): Bacteria > Pseudomonadati > Myxococcota > Myxococcia > Myxococcales > Myxococcaceae > Myxococcus > Myxococcus sp. AM010. Next base: position 35,637 of record NZ_JABXEO010000014.1, on the reverse strand, counting down.
CGTTCTGGACCTCACGGGGACAGGGCTCGCGCTTCAGCCCCGCCCCCCAGTCACCTGACGGCTACGGCAGCGCCGTGATGACGTTCGCCGCGCCAGGGGTGACGGTCGTGGTGAAGGCGAAGTCCGCCATGTTCACGTCCGTGTCGGTCGAGTCCGCGTCCCGGCACAGCGACCCCTGAGCGGTGTTGCTGTCCGCCAGGGTCGCCGTGTCCGCGTCACCCTCACGCAGGTCGAACTTCGTGTCCGTCCCGGCGATGGAGGCGTCCACCACGTGCCCCTCATAGGAGAGGGAGTCAATCAACGCATCCGTGGCCTCGTCGTACAGGGCCACCGCGTCCGGCGCACCGTTCTGGATGAAGTCGGTGGTCCCCCGCTGCAGCGTGTGCACGCCAGCACGCCCCGCGAGCGGATCGACGACGGAGGCAGCGCCCACGACCAGATACTCCCGAGGCCCCAGGACGCCGCCGTTGACCTCCGCCAGGGCAATCTTCTGGTAGCTCGTCATGTTGTTGCCGTTGACGAACACCAGGAACACGCTGCTCAGCGACGCGGGCGTAGAGGAGTTGTTGTAGATCTCCACGAACTCCTGCGAGTCACCCGCGCCGACCATGTCGTAGTCCACCTCGTTGATGACCAGCCCGCCTTCCGCGGCCAGGATGACGGACACCTGCGCGGTCTGGTCCACCCCGCCGAAGCTCGCCGTGAGCAGCGCCTGCGCGGGGCTGGAGACCTCGTCCGCCGTGAAGGTGAAGGTCGCCGTCGTCGCATCCCGGGCAACCCGGACCGAGGCCGGAATGGACCCGACACCCGTCGCCGGCTCCAGCGTCAGCGCCACGTCCGACTCGTCCGTCTGCGCCGGGCGGTCCAGCGTCACCGTGAAGGTGAACGTCCGGCCCGTCAGCACCGCCGCGGTGGACGGTGACAGCGCGCTGAGCGTGGGCGGAGGCGGAAGCACCGTGAGCTCGGTGGCCTGGGTGATGCCATACAGCATGGCGTACACCGTGCCCGTGCCCTCGCCCTGCGCGTCCGCCGTGAAGGTGAACGTCACCTCCGTGGCGCCCGCCGGAATCGTCACGGTGGCCGGCACCGTGCCGTAGTTCGGCACGCCCGCACCCGGCACCACCGCCAGCTCCACGACGGTGTCCTGCGCGGCCGAACGGTCCACCGTCAGGGTGAACGTCTGCGTCCCGCCCGCCGGAATCGTCACCGCCGAGGACGGCGACAGGGCCGTCAGCCGCGGCGCATCCTGGTCCAGCGTCACGGTGGCGCTCCCGCTGCTCGCGCCGAGGGTCGCCGTCACCGTGCCGGGCGCGGTGGCCGTGGCCGCCGGGTCCGCGATGAAGGAGAACACCGCCTCCGTGGCGTTCTCCGCCACGGTGAGCACGCCGTCCGCCGGAACGAAGGCGCCAAAGCCCGTCGCCGGCTCCATGCTCAGCGCCACGGTGGTGTTGGCGGGCGCCGGACGGTCCAACTGCACGGTGAAGACCACCTCGCCGCCGGGCACCATCGTCACGTCACCCGGGGTGACGCCCACCACCTCGGGCTGCTCGTCGGCACCCAGCACCCGAACGGTGGCCGTCTGCGAGGAGCCACCCAGCGTGGCCGTCAGCGTCACGCTCTGCGCGGGCGCCACCGGCACCACCTGCACCGTCGCGGACGTCTGCCCCGCGGGGATGGTGATGCGGCCGTCCGGCACGCTCAGCGCGTTCTCGTCGGAGGAGGTGATGGTGATGTCGAGCGCCTCCGCGTAGGCGGAGGACAGCGTCACCGTCAGCGCCTGCGGGAAGGTGCTCACCGGCCCCGTGCCACCCAGACGCACGTAGCCGTCCGGACCGAAGCCCGTCAGCGACGGCGGCGGCAGCGGCATGTCCGCCTGGAAGCGCGGCACCAGCTTGGAGTCGTTGAAGTTGTACGTCAGCACGCCGCGCAGCGCGCCGAAGCGCGTGCCAATGGCAGGCACCGCGTAGGCATAGGCCTGGTCGTCAACCATCAGGCCCGGCTGACCGGCGTCACCGGCCTCGTTCACCAGGAACTGGCCGAACTCGTCCACCGCCGTGTTGACCGCCACGTCGCGGACCTCCACGAGCACGCCTTCCAGCGCGGCGGCGCGCGGGCCACCGGTGCGGATGTCCGCCGTCGTCACCACCACCGGCGCGGGCACCTCGTTGCCGGAGCTGCGCTTGACGTACTTGACCTCGGTCAGCTCGGGCAGGCCGAAGTAGAGGGTCAGCACGCCCGTGTGGATGTCGATGCGGTCACCCACCGCGAGGTCACCCTTGGGCGCGTACACGTAGAGACCGGAGTTATCCACGCTCGTGCCCGAGGGCAGCGGATGCGTCTGCACCCAGTAGCCCAGGGAGCTCGCGCCGCCCTTCACCACGGCGGTGACGACGACGTCGGAGATGGACACCGGCCGGCCCACCAGCGGCAGGTTGCCGTCCACGGGCGTCTTCAGCTCGTGGATGGTGGCGGGGCAGCCCAGGTCGCCCGGGTTCGGGACGCTGGAGCACGCATCACACGCGTCACCCTTGCCGTCGCTGTCCGCGTCCGCCTGGTCCGGGTTGGCCACGAACGGGCAGTTGTCCTGCCACGTCACGATGCCATCGTGGTCATCGTCGCCCACGGTGAACGACGTGCAGGCGTTGCCCTCCTCCAGCGGGCAGGGGTCGCACGCGTCGCCAATCCCATCACCGTCCGAGTCCGCCTGCTTGCCGTTGTCCATGGGGCGGATGGGGTTGAAGATGTTGGGGCAGTTGTCGGCGGCGCCCACCAGGCCGTCGCCGTCCGGGTCCGCGGCGCGAACCTCGCCCGTGTAGCTGGTGGAGTTGTTCACGCTGGCCGGCCAGCGCGAGTCCAGCGAGGCGCGGCGGGGCGCGCACACCGGCTCGTTCTCCGGCGTCTCACACGCGAACAGCGGGTACTTGTGCGTGGCCCCCGACGTCAGCGCCGCCAGGTCCTTGCCAATCTCCGACTGGAGGCACACTTCCTTCGAGCTGCCGCACACGTCCAGCGTGTCGCAAGCGTCCGCGCCGCGGAGCCCGGCCATCAGCGCCTGGTCTCCGTAGAGCGGCTTGCCGCCGCGCATGGTGAGCACCACGTGCTCGGGGTTCGCGGTGATGACCGCGCGGTGCGGCGAAGCCGCGAAGGTGCGCAGCTGGAAGATGGCCAGGTCGGCCGCCTTGCCCTCGGCGATGCGGCCCGTCTTCTCGAACGTGTCCACCAGGTCCGACGCGTTCGACGTCACCATGCGCCACAGGTCCTCGTCGCTGAAGGTCCGCGCGTAGTGCGTGCTGTTGAGGTAGTCCGCGCACTGCAGCTCGCGCAGCAGGTTCATGGAGCCGGAGCGCAGCCAGTCGGTGCCCAGCGCGATGGTGACCCCCTGGTTCTTGTAGGTCGACACCATGGCCGTGTCGCCGTACAGCGAGATGTTCGAGCGGGGCGACCAGATGAGGCCGGTGCCGTTCTCCGCCATGAGGCGAATCTCCTTCGCCGTCAGGCCGATGCCGTGGATGACGGCGGTGCGCGGCTGCATCACGTTGTTCGGGCCCGTGGAAAGGCAGAGGAACTCGTTGAGCGCCGCGGTGGAGATGCCCTCGGAGACGTGCGGCAGGTACGCGGCCGAGCGCGGCAGCGAGGCCGTCGTCGGCCTCGAACCGTAGTCACAGCCCGAAGCAATCAGGTTGCCGCTGGTGTCACCCAGCGGGAAGGTGTCGGAGTCCACCACGCCTTCGCCCAGGCCTTCCTGGAGGGCGGTGTTGTTCACGTCCACGTTGCGCAGCAGGCCGGCCTGGCCGCCCGCGCCCGCCATGGTGGTGGCGCCCGCCATCATCTGGCGCAGCTCGCCCCAGCGGACGTTGTCCGCGGCGCTGGCCGCGGGGCTGTTGATGCGCGTGTGGCCGTTGCGGCCGGTGCGCCACTCGTGGCGGTGCTCGTAGCGCTCCTCGGTGCCGACGAACGGCTCCATCGGATAGGTGATGTGCTCGTGCGGGTTCACGAGGCCCGGAGAGATGACGCCCCCGGGGCAGGACACCTGCGTGGCCTCGGCGGCGCCCGCCGCGGCGGAGCAGTCACAGGCGGCGCACTGGATGACGCCCTGCGCGTCCACCAGCACCTGGCCGCCCACCAGCGTCTCGCCCTCCTTCAGCACCACGCCCGTGAAGAGGCGCGCGGCGGTGCCGGCCTGCGTCACCGCGCAGGTGGCGCCGTCGGGGAGCGCGGGCGCGTTGGCCGCGGGGCACTGGGTCAGCGTCAGCGCGCAGTTCGCCTGACAGCCATCACCGTCCACCGTGTTGCCGTCGTCACAGACCTCTTCGCCCTCCAGCTTGCCGTTGCCACATACCGCGGCCGGCGGGGGCGTCGGCGTACAGTTGGACTCACAGCCGTCGCCGTCCACCTTGTTGCCGTCGTCGCACTGCTCGCCCTGCTCCACGACGTTGTTGCCGCAGACGGCTTGCGTGCAGCTCGCACCCTCACAGCCAGGCTCGTCGCCGCCACATCCGGCGTGAAAGAGGAGGACCGCGCCTAGCGCGGCCAGTAATAAACGTGGGGACATTCGCATCTCGTGGGTCTCCCGGCGGAGCCGGCCGGAGGGAAGGTGACAGGTCCTTGGCACGCGAAGAGCGTACCCCTTGAAACATTTCAGCGACACCTGACCGCACAGGTCCAGTTCCCGAGCGTCCGCGCCCGCGAATGTGCCGTGGAGTACGCCGCCCGCCTCACCTCAAGTGCGGGACGTTCAGTGCCTACCTGTCGGCCTGGCCCGCACCCCACTTTGACGCACCGCGAGAGCCCTGCGCGCAGGCGCCGCGCGCGCTACAAGCCGCGGCAGGTTTCAACATCGGGAGTCCGCGTCATGGACGTCGCTGTCCTCACCTTCGAAGGCTTGCCTCGACTCGACGCGTTCGACGCGTCACTGCTGCCCGCGCTCGCGGCGCTGGGCGTGGATGCCCGGCCCGTCGTCTGGGATGACCCGGCCATGGACTGGCGCACGGTGCGGCTGGCCCTGGTGCGCAACACGTGGGACAGCCACCTGCGCCGCGACGCCTTCGTCGCCTGGGCGGACAAGGTGGGCCGCCTCACGCAGCTCCACAATCCCGCGCCCGTGCTGCGCTGGAACACGCACAAGCACTACCTGCGCGAGCTGGAGGAGAAGGGCGTGTTGGTGACGCCCACCACCTGGGCGCGGCAGGGCGACACGCTGGACGTGGGCGAGCTGGCGAGCAGGCACGGCTGGGACGCGGTGGTGCTCAAGCCCGCCGTGTCCGCGGGAGCGCTCAAGACACACATCTTCCCGCGCGCGGAGGCCCACGCCGCCACCACCCGACTGCTGGAGCTGACCCGCGAGGGCGACGTCATGGTGCAGCCCTACCTCACCGCCTTCGAAACGGAGGGCGAGCGCAGCTACGTCTTCTTCGACGGCGCCTTCAGCCACGCGGTGCGCCGGCCGCCCACGCTGCTGGACGCGCCGCGCGGCTTCTCCGAGCCCACCGCCTTCACGCCCGAGGACGCGGCCGAGCTGAGGCTGGCGGAGTCCGTGCTGGAGGCGGTGGGCCGCCCCCTGCTCTACGCCCGCGTGGACGTGGCCACCGACAACGCGGGCCAGTCCCGGCTGCAAGAGTTGGAGGCCACCGAGCCGCGCCTGTTCCTGTCGCTCGACGCGGGGGCCGCGGACCGGCTGGCCCGCGCCATCGTCGCGAAGCTGTGAGGCCGGACTACAGGCCGCACACCGCCGGGTCCTCGTTGCGGAAGCTGCACAGCAGCTTCGGCAGGCGGCGCTTCCAGAAGAACCAGTCGTGCTCGGCGCCGGGCTCGTTCCAGTGGGCCACGGCGTAGCCGCGACCGCGCAGCGCCTCCACGAGCTGCAGGTTGGACTGGCAGTCGTCCCCACCCGCCTCGCCGTCCCGCGTGCACCCCGCCACCGGCGAGCCGTGGTCCACGTAGAAGCGCACCGGCACCACCGGCTCCTGGCCCGCGCGGACCACCATCGCGTTGCCGTCGTCGCGGTCCACCTCGCCGTCGTGAGGCCAGAACAGCGTGCCGGACTGGGTGCCCACGAAGCCGAACTCCTCCGGCATCTGGAAGCCCGCGTACACGGAGATGAGGCCGCCCAGCGACGCACCGGCGATGCCCGTCTCCTGAGGCCCCGTCTTCACGCGCCAGGCCGCCTCCACGCGCGGCATCAAGTCATCGCGGAGGAAGGCGAGGTAGTCATCCCCGCGCGGCGTGGGCCAGCCGGGGGCGCGCGCGGGCGGGAAGGTGTACTGCGCCAGGCGCACGGACTGGTCCGGCAGCGCCACGAAGACGAGCACCGCCGCGTCCGCCGGCCGCGCCGCGTAGTGCGCGTCCGCCGCCTCCGCGAAGGACTCGCGCGTCAGGCTCTCATTGCCGTCATGGAGGTACATCACCGGCAGGGCCGGGCACTCTGGTCCGTCATACGCCGCCGGCGTGTAGACGAAGACGTCGCGCGCATCCCCCAGCACCGTGGCGGGCACGCCGTACCACGCGGTGAGCCGGCCCTTCGTGGCGTCCTGGAGCCCCGGGTAGACGAGCGAGTTGAACTGCCCCACGTCGTACCGGTTGAGGTTGTCCCACGCGACGTGGCGCGCGCCCGGGTCCGCGATGAAGTCACCGTCCTTCACCAGCTTGTACGGCTGCGGACCGGTGCGCGGCACCTCCACCTCCGCCACGTACAAGTCGGTGTCCCGCACCTGCACCAGGGGCGTGGCCGTGGCGGACCAGCCGTTGAAGTCACCAGCGACGAAGGTGTCCCGGCCAGCCTCGCCCCGCACGAAGAAGGCCACGCGGGGACGGCCCGCCCTGGCGTCACTCACCAGGGGCCTGCCGCCCTGCTCCTCCACCTCCGCCACGAAGCGGTCGATGGCCTCCGTGCGCTGCGCGGAGGACGTGGCGCGGCTCATCTCCAACTGCAGCCGGGTGAGCAGCGTCATGGGCGCGTTGTGCACCGTCGTGCTCCGCTGGCAGGCCCAGGGCTCCTGGGTGCCCGCGTCCGGGCGCGTGCCGGCGTCCGGGTACGTCTCCGTGGAGGGAGGCGGCGGCGTGGGGGCCGGTGGGGAGTCGTCTTCACAAGCCACCAGCACGGCGGCGGCGCAGAACACGGCAGCGAGCAGGCGACGCATCGAATCTTCCAGGAGGCAGGGGAGGCCTTGTCCGGGGACAGGAGGCGGTCGCGGGTGTACTACAGGGGTCGGCCCGTGCGCGAGTGGGGCATCCCACCCGGCATCTGGCCATTCGTTGACATCCCATGGCCCCCCGCGCGCACGTTCTCGGGCCGCGACGGGGGAGGAAGGCTATTCAACCCGCATGGCTCGCGCTCTGCTGCTCTCGCTGCTCGTGAGGCAGCACATGGCTCTCAAGGAGAAGTTTCGCGCCAAGTACCCACACCCGTGGCTGGTGTGGGAGGCGGGCGCGTGGAATGTCCCCGAAGTGGTGGAGGGCAACGTGGCCGCCACGCGGCTGCCGCTGACGGACCTGCGGGACTGCCTGCCCGCGGGTGACGCACTGTGCTTCGAGCTGGTGGGCCACACGGACGGAAGTCCGCTGCGGCTGGGCCGGGCCTCGAACAACGCGCTGGTCGTCAATGACGCCACCGTGTCGCGCGAGCAGCTCCACCTGTCCCCCACCCTGGAAGGACGCTGGACGGTGACGCGCGTGGCCGCCTCCCGGCCGGTGACGCTGGGCGGCACGGCCCTGGAGCCGGAGCAGCCCACCGTGCTCCAGCCCGGCGTACCGCTGAACGTGGGGGACGTGCGCCTCACCTTCCACGAGGCGGAGGACTTCAACGAGCGCATTGGCCGCATCGCCGCCCAGGTGCTCGCCCAGACGGCCGCGCCGCGCTGAGCGGACACGGGCCCCGCCACCCAGGGCGGGGCCACCGCGGCACCTACTGCGTGACAGGGCGCGCGCGGCGCTTGTTGCCCGTCACGCGCTGCGTCCCCGCCGCGGGCTGCTGCCGGGGCGAAGGCAGCGCCTTCACCAGCGGCACCTCCAGCTCGGCGTGCTTGTCCAGCTCCACCATCCGCTCCAGCGGGGCATAGCCGGCCAGCTCCACGCGCAGGCGCAGCGGCGCGGACTCACCGGACACCTGCTTCACCAGCGGCGTCACGCCCAGCAGCTCGCCCGTGTCCAGACGCAGCACCTGCGCGCCCTCCGGGAAGGAGCGCACCGTGAGCGTGACGGGCGGAAGCAGCCGCGGCGCGGCGGCGGGCGCGGCCGGGGCTTCGGCGACGGGCCGGCCCATGACGCCGGCCACCGGGGCCTCGGCGGGGGCGGGCGCTGGCTGCATGCCGGACCAGGTGACCACCGCGGCCACCACCCCCAACGCCGCCGTGCCCACCGTCACCGCCGCCCGGCGGCGCCAGCGCCCCGTCACCGCCACGCGCAGCTTGTGCGTGGGCCGCTCGGAGGCCTCCAGCGCCAGCTCCGCGGGCGTCGGCGCCTGGGCGGACGCGGGCAGCAGGAGGAGCGCCGTCGTCACCTCCGCCAGGCTCTGCGGCCGGGCCTCGGGCTCCTTGGCCAGGCAGCGCATCACCAGCTCCGCCAGCTGCGGCGGCACGGGCTCGCCGGACGGCAGGTGTGAGGGCAGCGGCGGCGGCGGCTGGGTGATGATCTGCACCACCAGGTGACCGAAGGCCGGCGCCTGGAAGGGCGGCTTGCCGGAGATGAGCTCGTAGAGGATGTTGCCCACCGCGTAGATGTCGGAGCGCGCATCCACCGGCAAGCCCGCGGCCTGCTCCGGCGCCATGTACGCGGGCGTCCCGATGATGGTGCCGTCCAGCGTCCCGGTGGTGCTCCCCTCGACGGTGAGCAGCTTCGCCACGCCGAAGTCCAACACCTTCACGAAGTCCGGCTGGCCCGCGCGGTGGATGACGAAGAGGTTGTCCGGCTTCACGTCCCGGTGCACCACGCCCACCAGGTGGGCCGCGCCGAGCGCCGCGCACACCTGCACCACGAAGCGCTGGATGCGCGCCAGCGTCAGCGGCTCCGCCTGCGCCAGCGAGCTCAGGCTCTGCCCGCGCAGCAGCTCCATCACGCAGTAGACGTGCCCGCCCGTCGCGCTCTCGTCGACGAAGTCGAAAATCTCCACGATGTGCTCGTGGTTGATTTGATTGACGGTGCGGGCCTCCTGGAAGAAGCGCCGCACGAAGCCGCCGTCCCGCGCGTGCTCCGGCCGCAGCACCTTCAGCGCCACCTGCCGCCCCAGCCGCGCGTGCCGCGCCTGGAACACCCGGCCCATGGACCCTTCGCCCAGGAGCTGCTCCAACTGGTAGTTCCCCAGCGTGGAGCCCTCCTGGAGCTCGTCACTGGCTCGGGGCCCCGCGTCACTCACGGTGGCCTCGGCACGGGACTGCACGGTCTGCATGAAGGCGTCATCGGAGCCCATGGTGAGAAGAAATTTCCATGTCCGGGGCAAACAGCAACCCTTGATCCGCGCTCTGTCTTCCCAGGGACGCCCTCCCCACGCACCGAGTGCGGGATGGCGGACAGAGACGCGCGGGCGAGGGCTTCATCACGAACAGACTCCGTTCACCTGGCAGCTCGGGTAGTCGTTTGGGGCATCCGACCTGCGAGGTCCACACTGCGTCCCCGTGGGGCAGTCCGCGCGGTCCGCGCAATCCGCCTGGCCATCATCGTCATCATCCTCGCCGTTGGTGCAGCTCATCTCCGTCTTCGAGCCCTCCTGGCACACGCACTGCGGACCACACGACTGGCCGTCGCAGTCCGCGCGGTCCTGGCAGTCCGTGAAGCCGTCCCTGTCATCGTCCTGGCCATTGGCGCAGTCCAGCTCCTGCCGGCGCACGCACTCGCCATTCACGCAGTCCTGGAGGAAGGAACAGTCGTTGTTGCAGGCGCCGCAGTGGCCCGGGTCCGTCTTCAGGTCGAAGTCCTCGTCCACCGCCCCGTCGCAGTCTTCATCCAGGCCGTTGCAGGTCTCGAGACCGGGCAGCACCTGCCCCACGCACGCGATGCTCCCCTCTCGGGTACAGATGGACTCACCCGCGTGACAGAGCCCCACGTCGCGCGTGCCCTCCGGCCCCGTGTAGCAGGCGGTCTCCAGGTTATCGACCCGGCCGTCGCAGTCGTCGTCCAGGCCGTTGCAGACCTCCGCGGGGTCCGGCAGGCAGCAGTACCGCGGCCCGTCGTCGGGCAGGGACGTGCAGACGTAGCCGTCACCGCCGCAGTCGGCGGTCTCCGTGCACGTGTAGGGCACGTCGTCCGGGAAGCTCACCGTGCAGCCCACCGCGCCCGCGACGAGCAACAGGCCACACCACACGCGCAGCCGGGATTCGAAGGTCTTCATAGGTTCTAGAAACTCCCGCCGACCATGAGGTGCAGCGACGTGGAGGCGCCACCGCTGCTTCCAGGCGCCACGGACGTCGAGGCGGGCGCGCCGCGCGCGGGCACCAGCACCAGCCACGCCACGCTGCCCGCCGTCACCGCGCCGCCGCCCACCAGCAGCGCCGTGGCCAGGTTGGCCTGGGACTGCGCGTCCAGCCGCTCCTTGCGCGTGACGTCGAACACCCCGTCCCCATCCGCGTCACCTCCGCGCTTCTCCACGTCCTTGGCGGCCAGGCCCATCACCACACCCGCGCCCACCGCGGCCAGCCCCACGAGCGCGGTGTAGAGCGCGGGCCGCTTGAAGAGGGACTCGCGAGGCGCCTTCCGGGAAGCCCCCACGCCGGCCACGGACTCATCGGGAGGCCCCTCCGGCGCCGGACCGGAGAGCTCCAGCATGACGTCCACCGTCTCGCGCGCGCCGGGCCGCAGGTCCAGGGTGCGCGTCCGGGTGCCGTACTCGTCCGCGGACACCTCCAGCGCCACCGCGCCGGGCGCCTGGCGCACCTCCACGCTGCCCACGCCCACGATGCGCTCGCCCACCTTCACCACCGCCTGCGGCACGTTGACGTTCACCGTCAACATCGCGCGCGGCCGGGCCAAGGCCGTCAGGCGCTTGGACAGCATCGCGGCGGCTTCGTTCACGAAGTCCTCGTCGCGCGGGTTGCGCCCCGTCACGAAGTCCTCGTGCACCACGCGGCGGTCCCTGTCGTAGGTCCACGTCCGCAGCGTCCAGCCCGCGTCCTCCAAAGACAGCCGCGCGGTGGTCAGCAGGTCCGCGTCCAGCAGCTCCGCGGGCTCGGCGAAGCACGCGGCCTCCGCGCAGCGCACCGCCGCGTCGTAGCCCTCCGCCAGCCGCTCACGCGTCTCCACCAGGTCCGACGCCTGCGCCACGCTGACGGAGGACAGCGTCCCACGCGCCAGGGCCTCCAACCAGCTCGACGCCTGCTGCGCGCCCGCGCGCTCCGTCGCGTACAGCCCCACCAACGCGAAGCGAGGCAGCAGGTCCGCGTCTGGATTGCTGGGACGCAGGTCCAGCCCCATGTCCATTCCCGGCTGCTCGGCGGGGGCGTCCGAGGTGAGGTCCAGGCCCAGTCCACCCTGTTCCTGGGCCCACGCGGGAGCGGCCAGCAGCGCGAGCGCCAGCAGGGCGGTGACGGGAGCAACGGGAATACGCATGGCCCCCCTTGTATCGCGACGCTCCGCGCAACGGAATGAGACGCCCCCAGTCTCCGCAAAACCCGTCAAGGACGCGCGGCCCGGCTGCCTGCCCTCCGCGCGGCGGGCGCGCGGCTCGTCTGGGGAAGCTTGCCTTGGCCCCGCAGGGTCCGCATCTCCCACTCTATAGCGCAAGGAGACGCACGACATGGCGAATGGGACGCTCTGGATTCTGGTGGGGAACGCGAGCCGGGCCCGCCTCTTCGCGACGGACGCGAAGGCGGAAGAGGACTGGCGGCTGGTGGAGGAGTTCCACCACGACGAGAGTCGGGCCCATCAAGGCGAGCTGCTCCAGCAGGCCGACAACCCCAACGCCGGCACACTCCACCGTCCACCCGTGGAGAATGAGCCCGACGGGCGCAAGGAGCTGGAGCACGACCGCTTCGCCCGCGAGCTGTCGGTGTTCCTGGACCAGGGGCATGACCGGCACGACTTCGACAAGCTGGTCATCGCCGCCCCGCCGGGGTTCCTGGGGAGGATACGCCGCGCGCTGAGCACCCGGGTCCGTCAGCGCGTCCTCCTGGACGTGGACTCGGACTACTCCAGCGTCCCCGCGAAGGACCTGCCCGGCCGGGTGCCTGTCATCTGAGCTGAGCAGGCAAGCGCGGGGGTGCCCTGGAGACGCGGGGCTCTGGTATAGGACGGGGGCCGACCTTTCTGGGAGGCCCCCGCACGCTGCCCGCCGCGCCACATGGCCCTTTCTCTTCCTGGAACCAAGTCCCTTCGCGGGCGCCTCACGCTCTACGCGACGCTGCTGTCGGTCGTCCCGCTGCTGACGCTGACGTGGCTCCAGGCCCGCAGCGCGCGGCAGGTGATGGAAGAGCAGATTCGCGCGTCGCTGCTGAGCGAAGCCGAAGGCGTGAAGGACCTGCTGGAGGCCACGCTGGCCGAACGGGAGGCCAGCGCCCGCGGCTGGTCCGAGGACGCCGCGGTCCGCGCCGCGCTGCGGGGTGACGTCGCGCCCTCCGACGCCATGCTCGGCGTGCTCCAGAGCCGCTACCTCACCCTCAACGGCATCGTCGTCTTCGACGACACCGGCCGAGCCATCTCCGCCAACACGCCGGCCCTGCGCGACGAGTACCTGCGCCGGCAGGACGAGGTGCGGCGCAGCCCCTGGTTCGTGGAGGCCCAGCAGGGGCGCACCAGCAGCGAGGGCATCACCGAGGAGCACCCCATCTTCACCGGCCACGTGCTGTCGCTGGCCTTCCCGGTGCTGGACCCGGTCTCCAAGCACCGGCTGGGCGTGCTGCTGGCCGCCTTTGACTGGACCCACGTGGACCAGCTGGTGCAGCCGGCGCTCGCCCGCGCCCACCAGCGCGCGCTGAAGAGCTTCGCGGTGAGCCTCCAGCGGCCGGACGGCGCGGTGCTGTATGACTCACGCGGCGCGAACGCCCAGGGCAATGACAGGCTGCTGGCCGTCACGGCCGTCAACGGCACGGACGTGCGCGACGTGGCCGACGGCTGGCACTTCGTGGCGCGCGTGGACCCGGCGGAGGCCTACGCCCCCGTGGAGCGCGTGAGCCGGGTGGCGCTGCTGATGGCGGTGGGCTTCATCGTGCTGGCCGTCGTGGGGGCGTGGCTGCTGTCGCACCGCATCTCCGGTCCGGTGCTGGCCCTGCGCGCGGCGGTGACACGGCTGGTGAGCGAAGGCGACCTCACGCAGACGCTGGACGTGAAGGCCGGCAACGACGAGGTGGGCGAGCTGGCCGGCGCCTTCGGCCTGCTGGTGTTCCAGCTGCGGGAGACGGCGCAGAGCCTGCACACCGGCACGCGCGTGCTCAGCGAGACGGTGGCGGAGCTGCAGACGGCGTCGACGCAGCAGGAGCGCAACGTGGCCCGCCAGGCCGCGGCCCTCCAGCAGACGCAGGTGACGGCGCAGGAAATCAAGCAGACGTCGGTGCTGGCCTCGGAGAAGGCGGAGGACGTGCTCAAGCGCGCCTCCATGGCCGAAGAGGTGGGACGCGCGGGCGAAGGGGCCATCCGGGACAGCCTGGGCGGCTTCTCCGAAATCCTGTCCCAGGCCGAGCAGATGACGGAGCGCATCGCCCAGCTCAACGAGCGCACGCAGCAGATTGGCGGAATCACGCAGACGGTGAAGGACCTGGCGGACCAGTCCAACATGCTGGCGCTCAACGCCGCCATCGAGGCCGTCCGCTCCGGCGAGCACGGCAAGGGCTTCAACGTGGTGGCGCGGGAGATTCGCAGCCTGGCGGACCAGTCCATCCAGGCCACGGACCGGGTGCGCGAAATCCTGGGCGACCTGGGCAGCGCCATCCTCTCCACCGCGAAGATGACGGAGCTGGGCCACACGAACATGGAAGCCGGCCTGGAGCAGGTGCGCGGCACCGGCGAGCGGCTGAAGGAGCTGGCCGCCATCATCCAGGACAACGCCACCGCGGTGCGGCAGATTGCCGGCGCGGTGAGCCAGCAGAACGCGGGCATCGCCCAGATTTTCAGCGCGGTCACCGACCTGTCCTCCATGATGAACGACACCCAGGAAAGCCTGGCGGCCACCACCCGGGCGGCGAAGCTGCTCCAGGACGTGTCCGAGCAGATGCAGGACGTGGCTCGCGCCTATCGCATCTGAAGGAGCTCGCATGGCGCAGGTGAAGGCAGTGCTGTTGGACCTGGGCAACGTCCTCGTCTTCCACGACAACACCCTGCTCTTCTCCCGGCTGGGCGCCCGCGCGGACCTGGAGGCCGCGGAGGTGGCCCGGCGCCTGACGGGCGCGGGGTGGACGGACGCCAACCGGGGCGTGCTGGGCGCGGAGGGTATCCGCCAGGACGTGTGCCGCGCGCTGGACGTGGACCTGCCCATGGCGGAGTTCGCCCCGCTGTGGAGCAGCCACTTCACGCTGCATGACGCCGTGCTGCCGCGCGTGGAGGCGCTCCTGGGCCGGGTGCGCGTGGGGCTGGTGTCCAACACCAACGCGCTGCACGTCGCCTACCTGCGCCCGCTGCTGCCGGTGCTCCAGCGCTTCGACAGCGTGGTGATGAGCTGCGAGGTGGGCCACGTGAAGCCGGAGCCGGACATCTTCCGGCTCGCGCTGGCGGGCGTGGGCTGCGCCCCGGAGGAGGCCGTCTTCTTCGATGACCTGCCCGAGTTCGTCCAGGCCGCCGAGGCCGTGGGCCTGCATGGCCGGCTCTTCACCACCGCTGACGCCTTTGACGCGCAGCTCGAGGCCCTGGGTCTATGAAGCTGGGCGGCTACGTCCTCCACCGGAACAACCGGGACACGCTGGAGCCGTGCCTGCGCGGGCTGCTGGCCCTCTGCGACGACGTGGTGGCGCTGGACTCCGGGGCCACGGATGGCTCGGCGGAGCTGGTGCGCTCGCTGGGCGCGCGCTCCGTGCCCCATGCGTGGCGCGGCTACGGCGCCGCGCGTGAGACCGCGGTGAACGCCCTGGCGCCCTGTGACTACGTCTTCTTCCTCGACTCGGACGAACACCTGGAGCCCGAGGCGGTGGAGACGCTGCGCGCGTGGAGGGCCACCTCGCCCACGGCGGCCGTGTACCGGCTGCCCCGCCGCGACTGGGCCGAGCTGGGGGCGCGCCGCTTCCGCTACCGCACGCAGTGGCGGGCGCGGCTGGTGCGCAAGGACAAGGCCGTGTGGCGGCCGGAGCAGATTGTCCACGAGGCCCTGCCGAAGCTGGCGGGTGGGCGCGTCCACGCCTTCATCGAGCACCGCTTCGCCACGTCGGTGGAGTACCGCGCGGTGAAGGAGGACCGCTATGCCCTGCTGTGGGCCCTGCGCGCCCATGCCGAGCAGCGCGGCCTCAAGCCGGTGGGCGTGCAGCGCCTGGCGTCCTGGGCGCGCGACTGCCTGCTGAAGGGGGCGTTGTGGCGCGGCGGCGCGGCGGCCTCCCGCCTGGCCTGGGCGGTGGCGGGTTACCACGCCACGAAGTACGCGTACCTGCGCGAGCTGCGCCAGGGCCGCTACCCGGAGCTGACGCGGCTCTACGCGGAGGGCCGCTACGACGCGCTGTTCGAGCGGGTGCGCGACGGCGCCACCCGAATCGAAGAGGTGACGCCGGCCCCCGCGAGCAGGTAGCGCGTTGAGGGCGGAGGCTCAGTCGTACTTCGGGATGCCGGGCTCGCTCCGCCCTTCCTCGGTCCACTTCTGGAGCGCGGGCAGCGCGAGCACCGCGTCGCGGTAGGCCGCGCTCACCGCGTCCAGCTCCACCCCGTAGGTGACGAAGCGGGTGACGACGGGCGCGTAGAAGGCATCCGCGATGGAGAAGCGGCCGAAGAGGAAGGGCCCGCCCTGGCCGAAGCGGCCGCGACAGTCCTTCCAAATGGCCTGGATGCGGGCGATGTCCTCCGCCACGCCGGGCGCCCGGCCCTTGCCCGGGCTGCGCGCGCGCAGGTTCATGTTCATGTGCTGCCGGAGCGCGCCGAAGCTGGAGTGCATCTCCGCGGTGACGGCGCGGGCCACCGCGCGGGCCGCCGTGTCCTGGGGCCACAGCCGCGCCTCGGGGAAGGTCTCCGCGAGGTACTCACAGATGGCCAGCGAGTCCCAGATGCTCAGGTCGCCGTGCTGGAGCACCGGCACGCGCTTGCTGGGGGAGTACCGGGCAATCCGGTCCTCCGTGTCCGGCACTGCCAGCGGAACCACCACCTCCTGGAAGGGCTGCCCCGTGTGGGCCAGCGCGAGGTAGGGCCGCAGGGACCAGGAGGAGTAGTTCTTCGAACCGACGACGAGCGTGAGCTGGGGCATGGGGCGGCCTCTATAACGCCGCTCGCCCAGGCCCGCCCGCGCTTGTGCGCGTCAGTGCGCCGCGCTCCGGCGCCCCCAGAAGGAGCGCATGCGCGACAGCAGCGGCATCCGGCGGCGGTGCTCGGGCGGGTCGATGCGGTAGACGGCCACGGGCAACCGGATGTTCTTCATCTCGCCACGGCCCAGGCGAACCGGCGGTGAAGCCAGACGGCCTTCCACCTGACGCGCCACTGTCTCGCTGACATAGAGCGTGCCGGGACGGGCCAGCGCCTCGATGCGCGCGGCCAGGTTGACGCCTTCGCCAAACACGTCACCGTCGCGGTGGACCACCAGGCCCAGGTGGACACCCACGCGCAAGACGACCCGGCGCTCCGCGGACACGTCTTCGTTGCGGGCTTCCAGGACGCGCTGCAATTCCAGACCGAAGTCCACCGCCGAGGGGCCGCCCTCGAACTCCAGGAGGAAGCCATCCTCCATCCGCTTCACCTCGCGCCCACCATGGCGCGGCAACAACTCACGGACGAGCAGCGCATGCTCATCCCGCATGTCGTTCTGGAGCGATTCGTCACGCCATGAGAGCCCATCAGGGCCCTCAATGCCCGTGAAGAGAATCGCCGATAGTTTCCCGGGTTCTGGAGCCTCCACCACCATCGTGCATCTCCCCTTCCCCCCCGGCACTGTCAGCAATGCTACATCACACAGGGCCCCCGGTCCCAGCCGAGCCCCCCTCCCGGCTGGGACCGGGCCCTGGACGGCCGTCCGCCCCGGGGGGACGTGGCCGTACACGGTGGGTCCACCGGCGACGACAGGCTCCCCCCGAGGGCCCCTTGCCCTCCCCGCGCCCGCCTACGCTCGGTGTTGGGCATGACATGAACCGGCGTGTCAGCCCTCTTCAGGATACGTAAACCCTGACGCGCCGCACCAACGCCCTGCTGCGTCCTGTCCGGGCTGTCGAGCCTCGAACTCAGCAGGTTGGGTTCGGTCCGGGTCCTGACAGGGCACGGCCCCACGGTCCGAAGGGGCTGACCTTCGAGGAAGCGCCGGAGGGTTCAGCCCGAGCACGGCCTCGTGCTCGAGGCGCGCTCGGTCATCGCGCCTGACGCCTCCGCGTGAGCGGGGCGCTACTCCGCGCCCGCGGCGGGCGTTCCTGACGCCTCCACGCGTGGAGACGGCCGTGGCCACGCGGCGAAGGCCACGGCGGCTCCGAGCGCCACCATCATCACCACCGTGAGCGGCGTCAGCTTCCGTTTCGGCTGGGCGGCGAGCACGCCCTGCGAGGCCGACGGGGCCACGCCCGTCTTCGAGCGCAGCAGCACGGTCGACCCCACCGCGCCCGCGTCTGGCGCGGGCGGTCCATTCCGGGCAGCGCCAGGCGCGGACGGGCCCCCGGCGACAGGCGACCGCGCGATGGGCGCGGGGACCACCTTGGGCGACGCGACACCGGCCTGCGCGCCCCCTGCTGGCGGACGTGCGGGCCGAGCCGCGTCAGGCGCCCTCGTCCCGGCCACGGCCCCGTCCCGAGGCGTCGGTTTCCGGGCACCCGGGCCTGGTGTCCCCGCGGAGGGTGACCTCGCCACGGGCGAGCGGGCGATGGGCGCGGGCACGACGTCCGCTGGCGCCACGACGGGGCGCGCCGGGGGCGCCTCCAGCTCCGGCAAGGGCATCGCCTCGGCGATGGTCGCGGCGTCGTGGGAGGAAACGACCGCGGGCGCGGGCGCTGGCAGGCTGACCGTCTCCGACTCCCGGAATGGCGGCTTCGCGTCGACGTCGCCTTCCTTCGTCCCGTGTCCCGAGCGCCTGCCGGGCACCGTCTCCGGCTTCGACTCCGGAGCCAACTCCACCGCGAGCCGCGGCGTGCTCAGCGGCGTGAGCATCGGCACCTCGCCCATCGTCTGGAGCGCGCGCCCCGTCAGCGCGGAGATGAAGCCGCCCACGTCCGGGAAGCGGTCCTCCGGGCGCTTCTCCAGCGCCTTCTCCACCGCCGCGATGACGTGGTCCGGCAGGTCCGGCACCAGCGCCTCCAGGGGCTCCGGCGGATCATAGACGATGCGGTAGATGAGCTCCGCGAGGTTGCCGTTGTCCCGGAAGGGCAGCCGGCGCGCCAGCATCTCGTAGACGAGGCACCCGAAGGCGAAGATGTCCGTGCGCGGGTCCACCTCGCCGTTCTTCCCGGTGGCCTGCTCGGGCGCCATGTACTGCGGCGTGCCCAGCAGGATGCCGCCCTGCGTGTGCACGCTCTGCGAGTCGATGACCTTGGAGATGCCGAAGTCGAGCAGCTTCACGTGCTCCATCATCACGCCGCCCACCTCGGTGGGCACGAGGAACACGTTGCCCGGCTTGAGGTCACGGTGGACGATGCCCGCGCGGTGCGCGGCCTGGAGCGCCGAGCCCATCTGCCGTGTGCAGGAGAACACCTCCTCCAGCGTCATCGGGCCCTTGCGAAGCCTGCGCGACAGCGGCTGGCCGCGCAGGCACTCCATCACCATGTAGGGCGAGCCATCCTCGAGGCTGTCGAAGTCCAGCACCTCGACGATGTTGGGGTGCCCCAGCTTCGAGGCAATCTCCGCCTCGCGCCGGAAGCGCACGAGGGCCTCCGCCCCCATGCCCGCATCGTGCCGCAGCACCTTGATGGCCACCTGCCGTCCACGCAGCCGCAGGTGGTTGGCCAGGAAGACGGTCCCCATGCCACCCCGGCCGAGGACGCCTGCAATCTCATAGGTCTCCCTCAGCACCGAGCCGAGGGGAATGTCATTGGGTTTGGAGGGAGCCATGAGTAACCGGTTTTCAGCTTTGAACCGGATTCTATCCTGCTCCCTCTGACATGCCTTGGCCACCGCGGCCAAGGCGTCTCAGTTCTTGAGAGCCGCGACTACTTCGCGGGCAAGAGCGCGACGTCGCTGGCGGTGCGCAGTTCGTCCACCACGCGCCTGGCCCCGTAGACGTGCTCCAGCCCCGCCAGGATGCCCTCGCCGTGTACGGCGACCGCGCGGTTCGTCTCGGGGACGTAGGCATAGCGGCCCCCCAGCGAGTGCAGGTTCCCATCGAAGATGAGCCCCACCACGCGCCCGTCGCGGTCCACCAGGGGCGAGCCGGAGTTGCCGCCGATGATGTCGTTGGTGGTGGCCACGTCGAACGGCGTCTGAGGCGGCACCTTGCCGCGCGCCTTCAGCCAGGTGTCCGGGAGCTTGTACGGCGCCTTGCCGGTGTGCCGCTGATACGCGCCGCCAAAGGTGGTGAGCGCCGCCACGGGGCGGCCATTCTCATCCCAGCCCTTCACCTGCCCCGCGTTGAGGCGGAGGGTGAAGGTGGCGTCCGGATAACCGGAGGTGCCGTACACCGCGAGGTGCGCCTTGGCGATGCGCTCGCCGTTGCGCTTGAGCACCGCCTCCACGGTGTCCTCGTAGCGCTTGCGAGCCGCGCGGGCCTCCGCGTCCACCTTGCGCGCGAAGAGAATCATCGGGTCCTTGGAGGCCACCACCGCCGCCTTGCCGCCCTTGAGCAGCGCGGCGCGCACCTTCACGTCCCGCAGCTTCGTGCCACGCGCCAGGGCGCGCGCCAGGTCCGCGGGCGCCTCGCGTCCGAGCACCTGCTGGACGAAGGCATCATCCGCGCCCAGCGTCTCGCGCACGCGGGTGAGGCCGAACGTCAGCAGCGCCTGGTCCAGCTCGAGCGTCACCGGCGCGTCGCGCAGCAGCTGCTGCTCCAGCGTGGGGAGCTGGGCCTGGGTGTACTCGCGCAGCCGCTCCGCGTTGGGCTTCTCCTTCTCTTCCGCCACGCGCACCAGGTGCCGGGCCATGCGGAAGAGCTCGGAGGGGTAGGCGTCCCCGGCCTCCTTCATGCGGTAGTCGGGCAGCATGCGGCGGTACACGTCCAGCGCCTGGGTGATTTCCTCCCACGCGCCGTCGGTGGCGGCCTTCACCTGCGCGTTGGCGTCCACCTTCTGGCGCAGCGCCGCCTCGTCCTGACGCTTGCCGGCCAGCAGCGCCGGGTCCGCCAGCGCCTGGTGCCGCCCACGCAGCGCCTTGAGCCCGTTCTCCACGCCGCGCAGCAGGGAGCGCGTGGTGCGGTAGCGCTCCGCGGAGCCCCCGGCGTACTCGCGCAGCATGCCGCGCAGCTCGGCGAGCTGGAGCAGCGTGTACGGCAGGTTGACGTCGCGCTGGAACTCCAGCTCGGCGACGGTCGCCTTGCGCTCGGTGCCACCGGGGTGGCCGGAGACGAAGACGAGGTCCCCCTCCTTCGCGCCCTGCTTCGCCCACGGCAGGAAGTGCGGGCTCTTCGCGGGCGCGTTGTCCTGCCACACGCGCAGGAAGGCCGCGTCGAAGCCGAAGCGCGGGAAGTTGAAGTTGTCCGGGTCACCGCCGAAGGCGGCCATGGAGAACTCGGGCGCGAAGACGAGCCGCACGTCCTGGAAGCGGCGGTACTTGTACAGGTGATACCTGCCGCCGTTGAAGAGCGTCACCACGTCACAGCGCACGTCTCCGGACGTGGCGCAGGCGGCCTCCACCGCGGCCGTCTCCTTCTTCAGCGCGGTGTTGAAGGCCGCGCCAATGAGACCCTTCGTCGCCGCGTTCATCCGCGCGGTGACGTCCGTCATCTCCACCAGCTGGTTGGCCTCTACCTTGGGGCAGCGCAGCTCCCGCGCGGCGCTTGACGCATAAAAGCCCTTGGCCAGCAGGTCCTTCTTCGGCGAGGACAAATCCTCGATGCAGCCGCGGATGCAGTGGTGGTTGGTCATCACCAGTCCCTCCGGCGACACGAAGCTGGCGGAGCAGCCGCCGGCCAGCCGCACCGAGCCGAGCCGGACGTGGTCCAGCCACGCCTGCGTGGGCGTGAAGCCATGGGCCTTGTTCACCGCGTCGGAGGGAAAGGCGTCGTAGGTCCACATTCCCTCATCCGCGGCGGCGGGGAGGGACAGGAGCAGGCCGAGTGCGAGCAGTCTGCGATCCACGTGCGGGCGTCCTTCTGTCGTGACTGTGAGTGGGTGTTGCCGGTGCTGGACTTGACGGCCGGCGCGCGTCAACCTCCGGGCGGAGGACGCATTCCCCACAGGTATCATGCGCCGCGTCAGATATGGTGGCGGCAATGTCCGGCAAGCATCGCGTCTACCTCGTCCCCGGTTTTTTCGGCTTCATCAACCTGGGCGAGCTCATCTACTTCGGCCACGCCCTGGACTACTTGAAGGCGGAGCTGGCCCGCAGGCAGGTGGAGTCGGAGGTCATCATCGTCCTCTCCCACCCCACGGCCTCCATCCGCACGCGCACCGCGGACCTGCTGAGGGCCGTGCAGGAGACGGCCGCTGGAGATGACGGGCCCCTCCACCTCATCGGCCACTCGACGGGCGGGCTGGACGCGCGGCTGTTCGTCAGCCCCGGCGCGCAGGTGGCGGAGGGCCTGGACCTGGAGCCCTTCGCCAGGCGCGTGCGCTCCGTGACGTCCGTGTCCACCCCGCACGCGGGCACACCGCTGGCCACGTTCTTCATGGGCCTGTTCGGACAGCGCATCCTCAAGCTGCTGTCGCTCTTCACCGTGTATGTGCTGCGCTTCGGCCGGCTGCCGCTGCGCGTGGTGTTCCGCTTCGGACATCTGCTGGCGCGGGCGGATGACCAGCTCGGGTTCAAGCCCACCCTGCTGGACCAGCTCTATGACCAGCTCCTGGGGGACTTCTCCTCGGAGCGTCGTGACGCGGTGTCGAAGTTCCTGAGCGACGTGGGCAACGACACGTCGCTGATTCCGCAGCTCACGCCGGAAGGCATCGACCTGTTCAACGCCAGCACGCTGGAGCGGCCCGGCGTGCGGTATGGCTCGGTGGTGACGCAGGCGCGGCCGCCGTCGCTGCGCACGCGCATGGCGGCGGGGCTGGACCCGTATGCCCAGCTCACGCACACCATCTACGCGCTGACATACGGACAGACGCAGCGGATGCCGCTCACCGCGCTGCCGCTGCACACCCCCGCGCAGACGGCGGCGCTGGTGCAGGCCTATGGCGCGATGCCCGGGCCCACGGCGTGTGACGGCATCGTCCCCACGCGCTCCCAGGTGCATGGCCGGGTGCTGGCCGCGGTGCGCGCGGACCACCTGGATGCGATTGGCCACTTCGACCAGCCCGCGCACCAGCCGCCGCACGTGGACTGGCTCATCTCCGGCTCCGGCTTCCGCAGGCCCCAGTTCGAGTCGACGTGGAAGGCCATCGTCGACTTCATGCTGGAGGACGAGCAGCCCAACGTCCGGCTGGGTCAGTAGACGCCAATCAGGTGAATCTGCACGCGCGGATTCCCAAGGTACTCCTCCAGTCGCCAGCGGCTGCGCATGCCGTCATCCCGGATGCCCAGGCCCCCGCTGGGCTCGGGCGCGTCGGCGCTGGCGAGCGCCTCCCGGAGCTGGGACACGGCCCAGGTGTCGAAGTTCGGGTCGCCGGAGCCTTCGAGCACCTTGAGGTCGAGCAACTCCCCGTCGCGCGCCTGCCAGACCTCGACGATGGCCTTGAGCGCGAGCACCGGCGCGGTGACGTCCGCCATGTACATGTTCGCCGCGCGCCCGGCCTCGACCGCCGCCTGCATGCGATTGCGCTGCTCCAGCCGGTGGTCCCGGGGCTCGGAGACGACGGGGCTGCCTGTCTTTCCAAAGCGCGCGATGGCCTCCACCTGCTCGCGCTTCATCCGTGAGCCCAGCACCGACAGGTCCGGGGGTGGCGGGTTCACCAACTGCCTGGCGAAGCCTTCCCGCAGCTTCGCGAAGTAGGGGTGCGTGGCGCCGCTCGATGCGCGCGCACTCGCGGCGGCGTCCTGGGCCCAGCCGTCCACCCGCTCGCGGGCTTCCTCGGCCTGCCGGGCCGCCACGGCCTTCGGGTCGGGAGCTTCGCCAGGGCGGAGCGTCCGTCCCGTCGACGGTGGGCCACCGCCCAGCAGACCACCGCCCAGCAGGCCCTCTGGCTCCAGGTTGGGACGCGGCCGTGGCTGAGGCGGGACGTCTTGAGCCAGGACCTGCGGCGGCGCTCCGGCGCCCGCCGGGGCGGCTTCGGACGGAGGTGCCTGGGACGTGTCGGGGGGCTCCGTCGCGGCTCGGCGCGGGCGCTCCGCGTGGCGCGGCGGCGCCCACTTCCGTGGCGGGCGCGGAGGCGCTTCGTCAGGAGGCGGCTGGCGGGGCTCAGGCACCGGCGGCGCGAGGGGAGGCGTCACGTCCTGGTAGACGACCTCCATCTCGACGGCACGCGGTGGCGCCCGGCGCTGGCGGTCGCTGGGCGCACGGCTCGACAGCGCCACGAAGAGCGCTCCGTGCAGGAGCCCCGAAACCAGGAGCATGAAAATCAACTGAGCGCGCCGCGACACGGCGGACAGCTTGCCTCGCCATGCCACCACAGTGAAGCAGCCCTGTGGACTGGCGCACGGGACTGACGCGTGCCTGCCAACTCCCCGCCCTCACCTTCCCTCCAGGCACGACTGACAACCCGACTTCGCCGGATGGCAGGCAAGCGTGGGTGGCGCAACAGGCAGGCGCGGCTGGAACGCCCCCCTTCCGGCCTCGCGGCTACCGTCCGCTGGCCGGCTTCCCCCCCTCCTCCCGCGGAGGCGCCAGGCTGCGAAGCCAATGGGCGATGGCCCGTCCAATGTCATCCGGGAGGTCCTCACTCGCGTGGTGACCGGCCGCGCCGAGCGCCACGACCTCGAGGTTGGCGAACCGGCCTTGAGCCCACTCGACGACGGACGGAGCGCCGAGCGGCGTCGGACTGTCGAAGGTGAGCAGCAGTTTGGGGACCTCCGGCGACGCTCCCATCCAAGCGACATAGCGCTCCAGCACCGCCATCATGTCAGCCGGCTGATTCTCGATGGGAATCTCCCGCGGCCACGCCAACAACGGGCGCCGTGAAGGCGCGTCTGGATAGGGCGCCGCGTACACCGCGGCCTCAGCCGCGGTCAGACCCCGTTTGACGCCGACCCCCAGCGACCGGGCCAGGAACTGGTTCTGCTCCAGCACCAAGGTCTCCCCCACGCCAGGCGTCCGCAGGTTCTTGAACAGCTCGGCGCCTTGCGGTGGGTAGTCGCTCCACTCGAGTGAGCGGAGGAAGGTCTCGTACACGACGAGGCCGCGGACCCTGTCGGGGTGGCGAGCGGCCCAGTCCATGGCCAGCGAGCCGCCCCAGTCGTAGCCCACGAGCACGACGTCGCGCAGGTCGAGCGCATCGAACCAGGCGTCGAGATACCGGGACTGGTCGGCGAAGCGGTAGGCGATGTCCGGCTTGCCCGAGTCGCCCATGCCAATCAGGTCAGGCGCCAGCACGTGGTAGCGGTCCGAGAGATGGGGGATGACGTCGCGCCAGACATAGGACGAGGTCGGGTTTCCATGGAGCAAGACCACCGAAGGGCCGCGCCCCGCCTCCCGATAGGCCATGTGGGAATCGAGGACGTTGACGTCACGCATGGCTGTCTCCAGAGGCAAGGGAGGGGTCGCCACGCGCAAGCACGCGGTGAGCGCGACCGAGAGGAGCGGGAACAGCAGGTTCATCCTTGGCATGGCCCCTTCATGGGTCGCTTCTTTATTTTCGGATAGTGATTGTTCGTGATGGGTATCCTCACCACTCATGAGTATTTCCGCCCTCGACCTCAACCTGCTGGTGGTGCTCGACGCCGTCCTCACCGAGCGCAGCGTCGCGCGGGCCGCGCGCCGCCTCCATGTCACGCCGTCGGCCATCAGCAACGCCCTGGCCAGGCTGCGCGTCGCGCTTGGCGACCCGCTGTTCGCCCGCAGCGGCCGGGGCATCGTCCCCACGCCCCGCGCGGTGGCGCTGGCCCCCACGTTGAGCCGCGCCCTCAGAGACCTTGACCACGCCGTTCACGGCGCGGCCTTCGACCCCGCCACGACCACGCGGGAGTTCTCGCTCGCCATCGCGGATTCCGGACAGATGGTGCGGCTGCCTCGCATCGCCACGCTGCTGGCCGCTGAGATGCCACGCGCCAGGCTGCGGGTGATGGGCATCGACACCTTCCTCACGGGAGGCGGCCTGGCCAGCACCGAGGTCGACGTCGCCATCGCGGTGGGCGAGAAGTCCCCCGGCCTGCATCTGGAGCCCCTCTACCGGGAGCGCACCGTGCTGGTGGCGCGTCACAATCATCCCCAGGCAGGAGACCGTGTCTCCAGGAGCGCGCTGGCCAGCCTGCGCCACGTCGAGGTGCAGGTGGCCCCCGGCAAGGGCTACCGCGCGTTGCCCGGCGCCTACGCCCGGCTCGGCATCGCTCGCGACGTCGCGCTGGTGGTGCCGAACTTCAGTACCGCCGCCGCCGTGGTCGCGGAGACCAACCTGGTCGCGACACTGCCCGCCTCACTGCTCTCCCGGCTCGGCCCTCGCCTCGGCCTCCGCGGCGTGCAGAGCCCGGTGCCCTCGCTCACCCTCACCATCAACCTGTGCTGGCACGAACGAACCCACGCCGACCCTGCGATGGTCTCCTTTCGCGACCTCATCCGGCGCGCCGGTGCCACACCGAGGACCCGGCGCACCTCGGCCGCGACCTGAGTCAGGGGGGGATGACGACCGGCACCGCCTGGCCCCGGCGCAAGGGGTCAACCCCACGCCACCTCACGCCTTCTTCAGCACCGCCAGGAAGCGGGCGTCCGCGATGTGCGTGCCCTCGAAGTCCTCCAGGCGGACGGGAATCCACTCGCGGGCCTTGTCCCCCTTCTGCTGGAGCGTGGCGTCCAGGGTGTTGAACACCTCGGGAGGCGGCTCGCAGATGGCGCGCACGCCGCCCTTGGCCTTCGCGTGGAAGGATACCTGGAGCTCGTTCACCAGCGCCAGGTAGCGGCCCGGCGGGAAGCGGCGGAAGAGCCACACGCCCATCGTCAGCTCCATCACCGTCACCTGCACGCCCAGGTACACGCTGCCCACGTGGTTGCGCGTGCGCCGCTTCAGCGGCACGGACACCTTCGCCCGGGCATCCGAGGCGTCCTCCACCCGGACGCCCATCACCGAGGACAGCGGGATGATGTTCTTCACCGCCACCGTCAGCAGCGCGTTCGCCGCGCTGGGGGATACCTGACGCAGCCGTTCCACGAGGTCGAGAGCAAGCATGGTCCACCCATCATACCGGCCGGGAGCCCGGCCGCCTGCCCCCCAGGCGTCGCGCGCGGACTGGCATTCCCGGAAGGAATCCCCACCTTGGGGTGACCATGAACTTTCCAAGCCATGTCAATCTCCCCACAGACGCCCGTGAAGAGCTCATCGATTCGCTCAACACCCTGCTGGCCGACGCCATCGACCTGCATTGGCAAATCAAGCAAGCGCACTGGAACATCCGCGGCCGGCACTTCTACAGCCGCCACGAGCTGTTCGACGACCTAGCCAAGCACGTCCGCAAACAAGCCGACGAGTTCGCCGAGCGCGCGGGCACGCTGGGCGGCTACGCCGAGGGCACCATCCGGCTGGCGGCCAAGAACAGCGAGCTGCCCGAGTACGACCTGAAGGCCGTGGACGGTGACGACCACCTCAAGGCCCTGGTGGACCGCTTCGCCCGCTACGGGGCCAGCATCCGCAGCGGCATCCACCGCTCCGACGAGCTGAACGACCCCGTCACCGCGGACCTGCTCACCCAGACGCTGGGCGAGGTCGAACTGGACCTCTGGTTCCTGGAGAGCCACCTGCACGGCGAGCCTCGCGCGGGGGTGCGCCGCGGCGGTGAGGTCCGCGCCCAGGACGCCTCCACCCCCCCGTCCAACGCCTGAGCGGAGCGTTGACCACCGGAAGGCCCCGCGCGCCTGCTCAAGAGCAAGCGCGCGGACAGGCTCCAGCGTATAGAAGGCGTCCTCTCACGCTGGAGGACGCCTTTTGACTTCACAGACGCGCATGGACGGGAAGGTGTGCCTCATCACCGGGGCCACGGGGGGCATTGGCCTGGAGGCCGCCAAGGCGCTCGCGCGCATGGGCGCCACGGTGGTGTTGGTGGGCCGGGACGCGGGCCGCACCGAGGCGGCCGTGGCCGCCGTGAAGGAGGCCGCCCCCAGCGCCCAGGTGGACTGGCTCCGCGCCGACCTCACCTCCCTGAAGTCCGTGCGGGAACTAGCGGAGACCTTCCGCTCCCGCTACCCGCGGCTGGACGTGCTGCTGAACAACGCGGGGCTCATCCTGGACCAGCGCCAGGTGACGGAGGACGGACTGGAGGCCACCATGGCCACCAACCACTTCGCGCCCTTCCTCCTGACGAACCTGCTGCTGGACGTGATGAAGGCCACCGGCCCGGCCCGCATCATCAACGTCTCGTCGGATGCCCACGCCGCGGGCAAGCTCGACTTCGATGACCTGCAGAGCGAGCGGAGCTTCATCGGCTTCCGCGTGTACGGCACGTCGAAGCTGGCCAACATCCTGTTCACCCGCGCGCTGGCGAAGCGGCTGGAGGGCACGCAGGTGACGACCAACGCCCTGCACCCGGGCGTGGTGCGCACGGGCTTCGGTCACAACACGCAGGGGTTCTTCCGCCACATCGTCAAGCTGGGCGCGGCGTTCATGCTTTCGGCGGAGAAGGGAGCGCGGACGTCCATCTACCTGGCGTCCTCGCCCGAAGTGGAGGCAGTGTCCGGGCAGTACTTCTACAAATGCCGTCCGAAGAAGCCGTCCTCCGCCGCGCGGAACGACGCGCTCGCGGAGCGGCTCTGGCAGGTGAGCGCGCAGCTCACGGGAGTCAAGGAATGATTGACCTGTATACGTTCGCTACGCCCAACGGGCAGAAGGTCTCCATCGCCCTGGAGGAGCTGGGCCTCCAGTACAAGACGCACGTGGTGGACATCACGAAGGGCGACCAGTTCAAGCCCGAGTTCCTGGCCATCAACCCCAACAACAAGATTCCGGCCATCGTCGACCACGCGGCGCTGGACCACCGTCCGCTCACCGTCATCGAGTCCGGCGCCATCCTCATCTACCTGGCGGAGAAGACGGGCCAGCTCTTGCCCTCCCACCCGCGCGGCCGGGCGGAGGTGCTGGAGTGGCTGATGTTCCAGATGGGCGGCGTGGGCCCCATGTTCGGCCAGCTCAACCACTTCGCCCGCTTCGCCCCCAAGAAGGTCCCCTACGGCATCGAGCGCTACCACGCCGAGTCCCGGCGGCTCATCGGCGTGCTCGACGGAAAGCTGGGCGGGGGGGACTACGTCGCGGGCCGCTACTCCATCGCGGACATCGCCCTGTACCCCTGGGTGGCCGGCACCCGCGCGTACTTCCCCGAGCTGTTCCAGGGCTCCAGCAACGTCGTGCAGTGGCTCCACCGCGTGGGCAGCCGTCCCGCCGTGGAGCGCGGCATGAAGGTCCCCGAGCTCAAGTAGTCCCACGCAGCTTGCCTGGAAGCGCGGTGGCCGGATGGCCGCCGCGCTGCCGTGTGTTCTCCCCCGTCATGGCCACGCTCGAACAGCTCCGATTCGACAACACCTACGCCCGCCTGCCCGCTGGGTTTGGCGCGCGCGTCCACCCCAGTCCCTTCCCGGACGCGAAGCTGGTGAGCGTCAACCCCGCCGCCTTGAAGCTCCTGGACCTGACGCCCGAGGAAGCGCGGCGGCCGGAGTTCGTCGCGGCGCTGGGCGGCGAAGCGCCCCTGCCGGGCATGGAGCCCTTCGCCATGGTGTACGCGGGGCACCAGTTCGGCGTGTACGTGCCCCGGCTGGGCGACGGCCGCGCCCTGCTGCTGGGCGAGGTCCGCAACGCCGCCGGTGAGAAGTGGGACCTGCACCTCAAGGGCGGCGGGCCCACGCCCTTCTCGCGCGGGGGCGACGGACGCGCGGTGCTGCGCTCCACCCTCCGCGAGTACCTGTGCGGTGAGGCCATGCACGGCCTGGGCATCCCCACCACGCGGGGCCTGGGCATCCTCGGCAGCCAGGCGCCGGTGTACCGCGAGGCGGTGGAGACGGGCGCGATGCTGGTGCGCATGGCGCCCTCGCACGTGCGCTTCGGCTCCTTCGAGTTCTTCCACTACACCGAACAGCGTGAGCACGTGGCCACGCTGGCCGACCACGTCATCACCGAGCACTTCCCTCACCTGGCGGGCCAGGCGGGCCGCTACGCGCGCTTCTACACGGAGGTGGTGGAGCGCACGGCGCGGCTGATTGCGCAGTGGCAGGCGGTGGGCTTCGCGCACGGGGTGATGAACACGGACAACATGTCCATCCTGGGCCTCACGCTGGACTACGGGCCCTTCGGCTTCCTGGACGACTTCGAGCCGGGCTTCATCTGCAATCACTCCGACGACCGGGGCCGCTACGCCTTCGACCAGCAGCCGCGCATCGGCCTGTGGAACCTCGCGTGTCTGGGCGAAGCGCTGCTCACCCTCATCTCGGAGGACGAGGCCCGCGCGGCGCTGGCCACCTACCAGCCCGCCTTCAACGCGCACTTCATGGACCGGATGCGCGCGAAGCTGGGCCTGCGGGAGGCGCGCGACGAGGACCGCGAGCTGGTGAGCGACTTGTTCGCCCGCATGGCAGAGGCCCCCGTGGACTACACGCGCTTCTTCCGCGCGCTGGGCTCGGACGCCCGTCCCGTGCGTGACATGTTCTCCGCCCCCGAGGGCTTCGACGCCTGGGCCGGGCGCTACCGGGCGCGGCTGGCCGCCGAAGGCAGCGTGGACCCAGAGCGCCACGCGCGCATGGCCCGGGTGAATCCCAAGTACGTGCTGCGCAACTGGGTGGCGCAGGAGGCCATCTCCCGCGCGGAGGCTGGGGACTTCTCGCTCGTGGACCGGCTGCTCGGCGTGCTGTCGGACCCGTTCGCCGAGCACCCCGACGCGGAGTCCTACGCGGCGGCGCCGCCCGCCTGGGGCCGGCACCTCGAGGTGAGCTGCAGCTCCTGAGGCCGCGCGCTGGTGAAGGTTGAAGAGGCGAAGCTTCCGCCCGGACGCGCTTGCCGGAACCCACGGCAGGCGCAACCTTTGCTGTCTATGGTGACGGACCTCACCCGGTTGCCCTTGCGAGGGAAACAAGGCGCCTTTCACGTCGTCGTCGAGTCTCCCCGAGGCTCCACGCTGAAGCTCAAGTACGACACGGCGCTCCAGGCCTTCAGCCTCTCACGGCCGCTTCCCAGGGGCCTGAGCTATCCCTTCGACTGGGGCTTCATCCCCTCCACCCAGGGGCCTGATGGGGACCCGCTGGATGCCATGGTGTACTGGGACGACGCGAGCTTTCCCGGCGTGGTGCTGCCCTGCCGCGCGCTCGGCGTGCTCCAGGTGGAGCAGAACACGGGCGGCGGCGGACGCGAGCGCAATGACCGCATCCTCGCGGTCCCCGTCACCCCGTCCCGCGCCGGACACCTGACGGACTCTCAGCAACTGCCACGGCGCGAGCGAGAGGAGCTGGAGCACTTCTTCCTCGCCGCCGTGCGCTTCGAGGACAAGGACGCGCGCATCCTGGGCTGGGAGGGGCCGGAGGGTGTGGAGCGGATGCTCCGCCAACACGCACGCACGGAGGAATAGATGGCTCACCCCACGCCCATCCGAGGACTCGGGCCCGACAGCCGACTGGGCGACGCCGCGCGCCGCATCCTCGCGGGCCGGCTCGCGGACGTCCGCAAGCCAGAGGCCGGCTTCCAGGACGCCGTGGATGACGAGTCCGTCCATGACATGCGCGTGGCCACCCGGCGGCTCCGCGCCGCCCTCAAGGTGTTCCGCTCCCTGGGCGGCCTGAAGAAGCTGGAGCGCGACGTGAAGCGCATCCAGGACGCGCTGGGGGGCGTTCGCGACGTGCACGTCCAGTCCGCGTGGCTGGAGGGCGTGGCCCGGAAGGCGAGCAAGAAGCCCCAGGTGCGCGCCGGCATCCAGGCGCTGCGCAAGAAGCGGCTGTCCGAGCTGGAGACGCACGAGACGCGCCTGCACGCGGAGCTGGAGCGCTGGGTGGACAAGACGGTGCCCCGGCTCTTGCGCAAGCTGGACGGACTGGATGACGGGCACCGCTTCGCTGGCCGCCGCGTCCGGGACACGCTGCGCCAGCGCCTCAAGCGCGTGCAGAAGCGAATCGACACGTACGTGGACGCGGCCGACGCGGCGTCCGCCCACGAGCTGCGCAAGGAGCTGAAGCGGCTGCGCTACGAGTTGGAGATCTTCCAGCCGGCCTTCCGCCGCACCCTGGACGCGCTGCTGGAGGTGCTCGTCCCGCTCCAGGACGGCCTGGGCGAGCTGCATGACGCCGACGTGCGGCTGGAGCTGTTCGAGCGGCTGGCCGCGGAGTCCGCGCCGCGCGAGCGCAAGTCCGCTCGGGCGCTGCTCCCCCTGGTCCGGGAGGAGCGGACGAAGCGCGCGGCGGAGATTGCCCGCGAGGTCCAGCGCTGGCGCACGGAGGAGATTCCCAAGCGCCTGCGCCGCATGTTGACCTGAAGGCCACGGAGCGTATGTGGCACATCCCCAATGGCACACAGTCTGTCTGGTCAGTTGAAACGACTCAACCCGCCCGCCACGCCCAGGTGAGGCCCAGACGTGGCGGACCTGTGTATTACGGCCAGGGGGCCGGGTCCGGGTTCGGATCCAGGCAGCGCGGGCCGACGCAGCAGTCGACGTAGCACGTCACGACGTCCTCGCCCGGCCCGCAGATGCCGTCACCGCAGGCGAGGATGAGGCCGCAGTCCTGCCGGCAGCTCCGGGGCGTCTCCAGGCCGTTGCAGACGCCGTCGCCACAGAGGGAACCACAATCAAAGTCGCAGGTCGCGGTCGTCTCCGAGCCGTTGCAGATGCCGTCGCCGCACCAGGTGACGGGGCCGCAATCCTGGGGGCAGGTGTTGGTGGTCTCGTTGCCGTTGCAGATGCCATCACCACAGTAGGCGAGGATGAGGCCGCAGTCCTCGGGGCAGGTGCGACTCGTCTCGCGCCCGTTGCACACCCCGTCCCCACACCACATGAGCACGTTGCAGTCCCAGGGACAGTTGTCGCCGTTCTCCCCGTTGAGGGTGTCACAGAACCCGTCGCCACACAGGTAGCGCTGAACCTCCGCCTCGGACTGCCCCACCTCCACCAGCTCCGACTCCGACTCCACGGGGCCACAGGCGGCGAACAGCCCCAGTGACAACCCTGCCAGCATGACGACCAGACGAGACTTCACGTGAACCTCCTTGGGGGAACGAGGCCACGCATGTCAGCGCATTCTGAATAAACAGACAACACCCGGGCTCATGAAACGCGATGTCAACAACCACCGCGACACAGGTGCTGCGCACGGAGACCGCGTCCGTCCTGACCCGGCCTCCGCGTTTTGTAGCGCATTCCGTTACATGTAATTGAAGGGCATGTTGACGGAGAGCGTGTGGATGAGCTGATCGGTCTGCTCGGAGGGCCTGCGCGTGAAGGCGTTGAGGTAGCCCACCTCGATGGAGGAGTGGTCCCCGAGCTTCCAGCCCGCGCCGACGAACGCGCGGTTCATGTCGAAGCCGGCGCTGGGGCCATTCGCCACCGAGTTGAGGTGGTAGAAGACCTCATCCCAGACAATCAACGACAGCCGCCCCTGCGCGGCCACGGGGCGCGCCCCGCGCAGCATGACGCGGGCACGGTGGGAGACCTCTGTCGTGCCGGGCAGGAAGCGCTGCTCCAGGCGGGCGCGGAGCGTGCCCGCCACCTGCCCGAACTTCGGCGTGTAGAGGAGCTGCTGGAAGAGGCGGCTTTCGCCCTGGCGCAGGGCCGGGTCACCCTCCCACTGCCACAGCGGAATCCAGGCTGGCCCCAGCCACAGCGACAGGTCCTGGCCCACCCGCACACCCGCCGCCGAGCGGAGGATGGCGCGGGCGTCGTCCTTGCCGAAGCGCGGCTGGGCTTCCAGGTAGTAGAGGAAGTGCTCCCCGATGCCCCCTTGCGCCGACACCGTGTACCAGAGCTGGGCCTCCGCGCTGACGGGCCGGGCCTCCACGGTGCGAAGGGGAATGACGAGCAACAGACTGATGAGGGGAAGCCAAGTCTCCGTGCGCATGATGCGCATGCCCTAGAGCACGACGCGCGCACCGGCTCAACGGGTCAAAGCGCGAATGCAGTCTGACTGACGATGACGCGTCCGCCCTTCACCGTGGGGGAAGGACGGACGACCCATGCCGCCTACTGCGTGGGCTGCTGGGAACCCGGGGTGGACTGGCCACTCTCCGGAGCGGCCGGCGCCGTGGGCTGCACCTGCGAGGTCGCCTCGATTCGCACCGCCTGAGGCTCTCCGCTCTGCGCGTCGGTCCGGTAGGAGGCTCGGACCTGGCTGCCCTCCTGGATGTCCCCAGCGCTGGCCTGGCGCCCGTCCACCGTGACCTGCGTCTGCGGCGACATCTGAAGGCGCAGCTGCGGCTCGCCCCGTGAGCTGAGCAACAGCTCGTCGTCGTTGGCGCTCAGCACCTCACCGACGATTTGCTGCTCGGCGCCCTCCTGCGCCTGGGCGCCCTGCTGTTGCTGCTGCGCCTGGGGCGCGGGCGCCACGGCCACCGGCTGCTGCGACTGCTGACGAAGCTGCTCGGTCTGCTGGCGGGCCTGCTGGTTCTGCTGCGCCAGCCTCTCGCTCTGCTGACGCTGGGCCTGCTGCGCCTCCTGCTGGGCCTGCTGCGCCTCCTGCCGGGCCTGCTGCGCCTGCTGCTGCGCGCGCTGCTGGGCCTGCTGGGCCTCCTGCGAGGCCGTATGCGCCTGGGCCTGGGCCTCCTGATACGCCTGCTGCTTCTCGTGGAGCTCCTTTTGGGCGCTGGCGGCCTGCTCCTGCTGCTTGCTCGCCTGCTCCTGGGCCTGGCGGGCCGAGCCGAAGGCGCTCTCCGTGCGCTGCTGCGCCTGCGCCAACTGGTCATTCACCGGCGACTGCCCGCTTGCCTGCCCTTGGGTCCCCCGGTCGCGTTCTTCACACGCCGTCCCCAGCGTCAATGCAGCGGCGCCCGCCATCAACCACCCCGCTCGAAATCTCATTGGATGTCTCCCGTCCGTCATGCACGTCCTGGGAGAAAGATGGCGAGCGGCATCCTCGCGCCAACCCACATCCGCGCCAGGCGTCCGCCCTCCTGGCCGCCCACCTCCACTTGTTGATGCACGAAGCGCTACCCATGGATGGGGTTTAACGGTAAGGGGCGCCCCCCATGCGTGCGTGCGGACTCGATTTCGGAACCAGCAACACCGCCGCGGCCCTGCCTGACGGCACGGTGCTGTCCCTGCAACCCCATACCTCGGAGGCCCGTCTCTTCCGCTCCGTCCTCTTCTTCCCGGACGACGAGCAGGACATCTACGCCGGCGCCGACGCCATCCAGCGCTACCTGGAGGACAACACCGGACGCTTCATCCAGTCCGTGAAGTCCTTCCTCCACTCCAGCTCCTTCCGCGCCACCCAGGTGAAGGGGCGCACCTACACCATCGAGGAGCTGGTGGCCGTGCTGCTGCGCCGCGTGCGGGACGCCGCCGCGAGCAGCATGGGCGGCGCGCCCGAAGCCGTCGTGCTCGGCCGGCCCGCCGTCTTCACGCCGGACCCGGAGGCGGATGCCCTGGCCCAGCAGCGCCTGCTGCGCGCCGCGGAGCTCGCGGGCTTCCAGCACGTCCAGTTCCTCATCGAGCCCATCGCCGCGGCGCTCGCCTATGAGGCCCAGCTCACCCGCGACGAGCTCGTGCTGGTGGCGGACTTCGGCGCCGGCACCACCGACCTCACCCTGATGCGCCTGGGCCCCAGCCGCCGCGGCAACCCGGACCGCCGCCAGGACGTGGTGGGCTCCACGGGCGTGCGCATCGGCGGTGACCGCTTCGACGCCGAAATCATGCGCCACAAGCTGCTGCCCCGCTTCGGCGCGGGCTCCACCTACCAGGTGCGCGGCTTCAGCGACAAGCGGCTGCCCATTCCCCAGCACATCATGGCCAAGTTGCTCACCTGGCACGAGATGTCCTTCATCCGGGAGAAGTCCACCCAGGAGCTGCTGGAGACCATGCTCAACACGAGCGACCGCAAGGCCGAAATCCAGGCCCTGTACGACCTCGTCATGGACAACCTGGGCTACCGCCTGTTCCGCGCCATTGAAGCGGCCAAGGTGCGCCTGTCCCAGGAAGAGCAGGCCACGGTGGACTTCGAGGAGGCCCGCATCACCCTCCACGAGCCCATCACCCGCGAGGAGTTCGACACCTTCAGCAAGCCCCTGCTGGACGAGCTGGACGCGTGCACCACGGGCCTGCTGGAGAAGCACGCGGAGGCGAGGGACATCGACGCGGTGTTCCTCACCGGCGGCTCGTCGCAGATTCCCGCGGTGCGCCAGCTCTACGTGCGCCGCTTCGGCGAAGGGCGCGTGCGCACCGCGGATGCCTTCACCTCCGTGGCCGAAGGGCTCGGGCGCGCGGCGGCGCACCTGTCCGTCTGAGCCGGACGTCCGGGGCGGGGCCTACGGGCCCACGTCCACGGCGCGGCTGAGCCACCCCACCCCGCCC